>NZ_JBLEBI010000358.1:0-2078 GCF_047340315.1 Streptomyces sp. AF1A | reverse complement strand
GCAGGGCGCGCCGGGCGGTGCGGGCCAGGGTGCCGTGCACCACGCCGAGACCGTGCTGGCCGCGCCCTCCATGGGCGGTCCCGGTGCGCCTCCGCCGCCGCCCGCCCCCGGCATGCCCCCGGGCGCCTCGGGTGTCCCCGGTGTTCCGGGTGCCCCGCAGCCGATGCCGCCGGGTGCGATGCCGCCGGGTGCGATGCCGCCGGGTGCGATGCCGCCACCGGGGCAGCCGCCGGCGTACGGGTATCCGCAGGGGCAGCCGACGGTCGGCCCGGGCTATCAGGCCGTGCTGCGCTATCGCGCGCAGGACGGTTCCGAGCAGCAGCTGATCCGGCGTTCGGCGCCGGGCACGCCGCATCCGGAGTGGCAGATCTTCCACGAGCTGCGGGCGATGAACGTGCCGCCGGACCAGGTGCTGGAGCTGCACACGGAGCTGGAGTCGTGCGAGCTGCCGGGCGCCTACTGCGCGCGGATGATCCGGGAGCAGTGGCCGCAGGCGCGGATCACGAGCATCGCTCCGTACGGCACGGACCACGCGAGCCGTCAGCAGGGCATGCAGCAACTGCTGGCGCACCAGGGCGAGTTGCACCAGGTGGCGGACGGTCCCGCGCGGCCCGCGCCGGTGCGGGCGCCGCTGCCGCCGGTGCAGGCCGCGCCCCCCGTTCCGCCGGAGGGCGTGGCACAGGAGCTGGCGGCGGCGTTCGGGCCGGGGGTCTTCCGGTTCGAGCAGCAGGCCGTGTCGCGGCAGGGTGTGCCGCCGGTCGTGGCGCACACGCTGGTCGTCGCGGGGCTGCCGCTGGATCTGGGCCCGTTCTTCTGGGCGCAGGCGCAGCCGGGGCGGCCGGTGCCGACCCTCGCGGAGCTGGCGGCCGAGCGCGGGGTGCAGCCGGCGGCGGACGCGGGCTCGTACCTGGTGATGGGCACCGACTTCGGCAAGGCGATCTGTGTGCAGTACGGGACGGCGAACATCGTGGCCGTGCCGGTGGAGGCCGGGCCGGGTGGTGCGCCGGTGCCGCCGCAGTTCGTGAACACCGGGCTGCCGGAGTTCGCGCGCTGTCTGGCGTTGCTGGGCCGGATGTGGCGGCTGCGGTACGGGCTGAACCAGGAGCAGGCGGGCCGCTGGACCGTCGACTTCCAGGCCCAGCTGGCCGCGCTGGACCCGGCGTCGCTGGGTTCGCCGGAGAGCTGGTGGTCGGTGCTGCTGGAGCAGATGTGGGACGGGCTGCTTTAGCAGGGTCCGCGCGGGTGAGGGGCTGACGCAGGCTCGCGGCGCGGTCGCTTGCCTGCGCGGTCCCGAGCCGGTACGGCCCCGGACTGGTACGGCCCCGCACTGGTAGGCCCCCCGGCCGTCGGCCGTGACGAGGGGGCGCGTACGGCGCGGCCGGCGTCTGTCCGCAGCATGCTCATCACTCTTGAGGGGGATGTGTTTCAGGCGGCCGGGACCGCCCGCACCGACCATGGAGTGTGAGATGCCGACCGTGGCATCGCTGCGGAGTGTCGGTTTATGAACCCTTACGCCCGATCCATCAAGATATGCGACAAATCATTCTGTCGTGTAGGTCCGGTGGAGAGGGGTTCCCAGGGTGAGCAGCGCATCGAAGCCGCCGCACGGCATCGCGACCGTCCGGGGGCGCGGCTACCGCCCCGACCAGGTGGACGCGTACATGGAGGCGCTGTCCGACGACCGGGACGCCGCGTGGGAGCGCGCCGCGCGGCTCACCGTGCTCGCCAAGGACATGGAGGCCGAGGTCACGCGGCTGCGCGAGACCGTCGCCGGGCTGCCGGCGCAGACGTACGAGGCGCTCGGGCAGGGCGCACGGCGTCTGTTCCAGCTCGTGCTGGAGGAGGCGGAGGACCTGCGGGAACGGGCGCGGGAGGAGGCCCGGCAGCACGTGGCGCAGGCCGAGGAGCACGCCGCCTGCGTCCACAAGGCGGCGCGGGACGCGGCGGGCAGAGTGCGCGCGGAAGCCGACGAGGCCGCCCGCCGGGTGCTTCTCGTGGCGCAGGCCGAGGCCGGCGAGGTGCGTGCCGGCGCCCGGCGCGCGGTGCGGAAGGGCCGAGCCGAGGTCCTGGCGGCGGTG
>NZ_JBLEBI010000357.1:0-2129 GCF_047340315.1 Streptomyces sp. AF1A | reverse complement strand
CGGAACAGAAGACGCCCGGAGATCCGCAGGTCACGTCGACCTCGCCGACGCCGGCGCCGGACAGGACCGATGCCAGGACGGCGCCGACCCGTCCCGCGCCCTGTACCTGGACGCGCAGGGCGCGGCGGGCGGCGAGCCGGGCGATGGGGCCGCCCGGCTCGGGTGTGGTCAGGGAGAGCGAGGCGAGGTCGGGGCGCAGCCGCTGCAGGACCTCGTCCTTCTTGCGCAGCGCGTCCGCGGCCGGTCCGCCGCCGCGCGCGTCGTCGACGAGGCCGGCCCGGGCGAGGCGGTCCACAAGTGCGTCGACGTGGCCGTCGGGCAGGTCCATGCGCAGACCCTCCTCGCGCAGCAACGGCAGGCCGCGGGTGCCGTTGAGCAGTTCCAGGAAGCTGCCCGTGGCGGTGTCCATCGGTCCCAGCGTCAGTGCGTGCGCCGGGGTCATGCCGAACTGCACGGTGTTGAGATCGCGCCAGCCGCGCCGCAGCGCGGGTTTCACCATCGGATGCATGACTGGTCCCCGTTTCCGTCGAGATGCCGGAGGAACCGGTCGCGTTCCGCCGACGCCTGCCAGCATGCCGGGCGGGTCGGTGGGCTGCCGAGGGTTGTCCACAGGCACGAGGTGTTTGTCATACGGATGAGTCGGATCGTCGGTCGGGAGGCGCGGCCGGGGCAGCCGGGCGTCACCATTACTTGTGGTAAATGCCGCAAAGAGGATTTGTGGATGGGTGGACGGGTCGTACGAATCAAACGCTTGGCGGGGGATCGGCATCGAACCGTCCTGGAGCCGGGACTTTGCCCGCACCCAGCGGGTAACGTCGGGGCGTGCCCGCCGACCCACTGCACCGCGCCGGAATGCCACAGCGCAGCGCGACGAGCCAGCCGCCCAGCGGCTCGCAGGCGAGCGCGATCGAGGTCCGCAGAAGTGCCCGGCGCCGGCGGACGGTCTCCGCGTACCGCGAGGGCGATCGCACGGTCGTGCTGATCCCCGCCCGGATGTCGAAGGCGGAGGAGCAGCGCTGGGTGACCGTCATGCTCGACAAGCTCGCCGCTCAGGAGAGCCGGAGGGTACTCGGCGACGCCGAGCTGGCCGAGCGCGCCGAGCGGCTGTCCGCCCAGTACTTCGACGGCCGCGCCCGCCCGGCCTCCGTGCGCTGGGTCACCAACCAGAACACCCGCTGGGGCTCGTGCACCCCGGCCGAGGGCAGCATCCGGCTCTCGCACCGGCTCCAGGGCATGCCCGAGTACGTCGTCGACTACGTGCTCTGCCACGAGCTGGCGCATCTGCTGGTGCCCGGTCACGGGGCCGATTTCTGGCGGCTGCTGGAGGCCTACCCGCGCACCGAGCGGGCCCGCGGCTATCTCGAAGGGGTGGTCGCCGCCGAACGGCTGCCGCATGTGCCCGGCGCACGGGGCGAGTGACGGGCGCGCGAGGTGAGTGACCAGCCCGTGTGAGCGGCCGGGCGTGGTTGTGTACCGGGTCTGTACCGACCGGGACCGACCGGGGTGGTTGTCGGCCGTTGCCGTTAGCCTGGCGCGACGCACTTGTATTCGGGATGGGGGACGGTCGTATCGCATGGCCAGGGAATTCCAACGCGGCCACAAGGCCAGGATCAGTGACCTCACGGCGGGCACGGATCTGTACGTAGGCGTGCAGATCGCGGGCCCCGGACTGACCTTCGACATCAGCTGCTTCGGTCTGGACGCCGACGAGCGCCTCTCGGACGACCGGTACTTCGTCTTCTTCAACCAGCCGAAGTCCCCGGAGGAGTCCATCCAGTTGCTGGGTGCCCAGGCGGGCGACACGGAGTCGTTCCGGGTCACGCTCGACCGGATTCCGCCGCACATCCGCAAGCTGTCCTTCACGGCGACCATCGACGGCACCGGGCAGATGGCGCAGATCGGCCCCGGACACCTGCGGATCGTCGCGGGCGGCGAGGAGGTCGCCCGGTACTCGTTCAGCGGCTCGGAGTTCTCCACCGAGCGGGCCGTGATGCTCGGTGACTTCTACTTCAAGGACGGGTGGCGGTTCGCCGCGGTCGGGCAGGGCTTCGACGGCGGTCTGGACGCGCTGCTGAAGAACTTCGGCGGCGAGGTGCTGGAGGAGGAGGCGCCCGCCGCCCCGCAGCAGC
>NZ_JBLEBI010000356.1:0-2189 GCF_047340315.1 Streptomyces sp. AF1A | reverse complement strand
GTCCGGCTGCGCTTCGACGGGTGGATCGCCGGGATCGGCACGACGTCGGGGACCCGCCTGGTGCTCGGCCACTGGCCCTGCTCCCCGTTCGGGCCGATCAGCGACGTGATGCTGGAACGGGCCGACGGCCACCGCCTGCTGCTGGCCCCGACCCGCCGGGCGGCGGACTTCATCGCCGGCACCTACGCCTTCGACGAGGTGCGCGTCGTACCCCTGCGGGTGCGGGTCGCCGGCGACCACTGGACGCTGGCCGCCGAAGGGCTGCTCGATCTGCGCTTCACCGTCGGCCGGCGGGGCCCGGTGGGGCTGCTGCTGCGGGCCGTGCCCGGTACGGCGGCCACCCGGACCTGCTGGACCGCCCTGACGGATGTCCCCGCCCGCCTGCTGTTCGACGCGCGCACGCGCGGCACGGCGGGGGGCGGCCGGTACGAGTGGTACGGCGCACGCGACCTGCACCCGATCACCACCGTGACCGCCACCCACGAGGGACGGGATCTGGGCCCGCTGACAACCGTGGACCCGCCCGTGCGGTTCGGCTTCGGCTCGACGCCCCGCACCCCCTGCCTCGTCCGCGTGACGACCACGGTCGGCATCCCGCGGCCGTCGGGACGCGACGTACGACCCTCGAGGAGACCCCGATGAAGGCCCCAGCACACTCCACGGACACCCCGAGCACCGACATGAAACTGCTCGGCATCTATCTCAACGACCACCTCGCCGGCGCCACCGCGGCCAGCGAGCGGATCGGCCACCTGGCGCGATCGGCCCGGGGCACGGCGCTCGGCAGGGCCATCGGACCGGTCGCCGCCGAGATCGCCCAGGACCGGACCACGCTACTCGGCATCATGCGCGACCTGGGCGTTCCCGTGCGCCGCTCCAAGGTCTGCGCGGGCTGGACGGCCGAGAAGCTGGGGCGGCTCAAGGGCAACGGCCGCCTGGTGCGGCGCTCCCCGCTCAGCACCGTCCTGGAGCTGGAGGCGCTGCGCGTGGGCGTCGAGGGCAAGACGGCCGGCTGGGAGTCCCTGCGCCGGCTCACCGCGACGGACAAGCGCCTGGACCCCGGGCTCCTGGACCGGCTCCTGGAGCGGGCCCGGCGGCAGCAGGACACCCTGGAGACCTGGCGCGTGCGGCAGGCCGACACCGCGCTGCGCAGGACCGGGCCGGGCGCCGCCTGACACACGGCCCCGGGGCACCGTCCGGTCGCCGGCTGCTCGGACCGCGTGCCGCAGCGCACTTCCGTAGGCTGAAGGAGCCCGACGCTCTTCCGGGAGACGGGCCCCGAGGCAGGAGAGACGGTCGTGATCGAACTGGCAGCGGCGTTCGCCGTCGCCGGAGCGGCGAGCAACGCCGTCGGGACCGCGTTCCAGCGCAAGGCCGCGTCCACCAGCAGCCGCGGCGGGCTCCGGCTGGTCGCGGACCTGGTGCGCCGGCCCCTGTGGATGATCGGTATGTGCGGCGTGGTCGGTGCCGCGCTGTTCCAGAGTCTGGCCCTGGTGAACGGCCCGCTCGCACTCGTTCAGCCGCTGTTCATCCTGGAGCTGCCCTTCGCGCTGCTGGTCGCCGCCCCGCTGATGCACCGGCGGCTGCCCCGCTCGGGATGGTGGGGCGTCGGCGGCTGTGTGGCGGGCCTGACCATCCTGCTCACCGCGGCGGCCCCGCACGGCGCGCTCGACCATGCTCCGCTGACACGCTGGATCCCGGCGCTGTGCCTGGGCGTCGGCGTCATGGCCGTCGCCGTCCTGCTGGCCCGCCCCGGGCGCCCCGCGGCCCGGCGCGCCGCGCTGCTGGCCGCCGCCTCCGCGACGGGCAACGCCCTGACCGCCGCGCTGCTGAAATCGGCCACCGGCACGTTCGCCGACCACGGCTTCGTGGCGTTCCTGCGGTCGTGGCAGACGTACGCCTTCGCGCTCGCCGGCGTGGCCGCCGTGCTGCTGCTGGAGAACGCCCTTCAGGCCGGCCCGCTGGCCGCGGCCCAGCCCGCGCTGACCATCGGCGACGCGGTGGTCAGCCTCACCCTGGGCATGACCCTGTTCGACGAGCGGATCCGCACGGGCTGGTGGCTCGTGCCGGAGGTGGGCGGGGCGCTGCTGATCGTCGCGGGGGTGGTGGTGCTGAGCCGGGCCGTCCAGCGCATCGTCGTCGTACCGGTTTCCGCGCAGGAGCAGGGCGTCACCACGTGAGGACGCGCG
>NZ_JBLEBI010000355.1:0-2205 GCF_047340315.1 Streptomyces sp. AF1A | reverse complement strand
CCGTCCTGTGCCGCACGCACCGCGGTGGTCAGCTCCGCCCCGTCCACCCACCCTCCCCACCCGGCCACCGCCCGGGACACCCTCGCCCACTGCCGTGCCTTCGAGAAGGCGGGCGAGCACGGCCACGCCCTGGACGCCACGGCCTGGCAACGGCTCGTCACCGCGGCGGGCGGTACGGACAAGGTCCCCGCGTACTGTGCCGCCCAACTGGTGCACGACAGCACCGGAAACGGTCGTTCATCGACGAACGGCCCCAAGGCCGACCGAACCGGGGCGCATTCCGAGCCGTCCGCCGCGAGGACGCAGCCGGCCGACGGTAAGAAGTGAGCAAGGAACGGCACGGCGCGGGACGGGGAGAAGCGGGCCGGAACCGCGGCAACGGCGGGTCCGGTGCGACCGCGGGGCAACGGCCGGGGCCGCCACCCCCCACAGGAGAGGCCCCGGCCGTCGCGCGGACGGGCCGCGCGGCGGCCCGTACTCTCTTCAGCGCCGTGAGTGCGTTTTCTGTCACACCCCGGACGCACTCGGTCCTCACCTGCCGCTCACCCTGTGCACATCCGCACACGGTCACGAGTTAGTTGCATCTTCTACAGACATGGACGGGGAGAGGTTTCACGCCGTAACGTGCCATTCGCGCCGACCGAAGACAGGCGTAAAGGGAGTGCGGTGCTGGGGGACGACGCGGAGCTGACCACCGCGGTGCGTGCGGCACAGGACGGAGACGAGACCGCGTTCCGTACCGTGTACCGCGCGGTGCATCCGCGGCTGCTCGGATACGTACGCACGCTGGTCGGCGATCCGGACGCCGAGGACGTGGCATCCGAGGCCTGGCTGCAGATCGCCAGGGACCTCGACCGGTTCAGCGGCGACGCCGACCGGTTCCGCGGCTGGGCCGCCCGGATAGCCCGCAACCGCGCTCTGGACCACATCCGCATGCGCGGCCGCCGGCCCGCGATCGGCGGCGACGAGACGGAGCTGACCGGCCGGCCCGCCGAGTCGGACACGGCCGGCGAGGCCATCGAGGCGCTCGCCACCGACAGCACCCTCTCCCTCATCGCACGGCTCCCGCAGGACCAGGCCGAGGCGGTCGTCCTGCGGGTGGTGGTCGGCCTGGACGCCAAGACCGCGGCCGAGACGCTGGGCAAACGCGCGGGCGCCGTGCGCACCGCCGCGCACCGCGGCCTGAAACGGCTCGCGGAACTGCTCGGCGACGATCCGGAATCGGCGGGCGTGCTCGACGCCCTGCCGCCGCAACGAGAACCGCGCCGGAGCGCGGTGACGTCCGCAACTGTGACGCATCCACGCGCGCGGACGCAGAAGGACATGTGATGGCCGACGAGCAGTACACGTGGCTCAACCGTGAGACGGCGGAACGCCTGCTGCGCGGTGAGCCGCTGGAAGCCGTCGACCTCTCCGCCCGTGACCAGGCCGAACGCCTTTCCCGGGCGCTAGGCGCGCTGTCCTCGCAGGCGGCCGCCGCCGACGGCGAACTCCCCGGCGAGCAGGCCGCCCTGGCCGCGTTCCGCAAGGCCCGCGAGGCCGCCGAGGCCGAACGGCCGGCCGGTGCCCTCACCGGCGGCGCCCCCGGCCGGTCCGTACCCGCGATCGACGCGGGCCTGGTCCGCATCGGGAGCCCGGCCGGTTCCGGAATCCGGGACCGCCGCCCCCGCTGGGGCCGCCCGGTGCGCTTCGCGCTGGCCGCGGTGATGGCCGCGGGCACCCTCGGCGGGGTCGCCATGGCCGCCGGCACCGGGGTGCTGCCCACACCGTTCGACGACCACCCCCACCCCGCCGCCTCCGTCACCGCCGGCACCTCCGGCCGGCCGCTCACCTCGCCCTCGCCACGGGCCACGCCCGGCACCGGCACTCCCGGCGGTCCGGCCACCGGTCGCGGGGACGCCTCCGGCCAGGCCTCCGGACCGGACGGCACCACGGGCACCGGCGCGCCGCCCGCCTCCGGCACCCCGTCCGCCCCCGGCGGCCCGCGCGGCGGTGTCGGCGCGGCCTGCCGCGACATCCGGGACGGCAGGGAGCTGGACGCGGGCCGCAGGCGCGCGCTGGAGAACCTGGCGGGCGGCTCCGCGCGCGTGACCCGGTACTGCAAGGTCCTGCTGGCCGCGGGGGACTCCGTCTCCGGCTCCCGGAAGGACGACGGCGAGGACAGGGACGGCAAGGGGCGGGACAAGGGCCACGGCAAGGGCGACC
>NZ_JBLEBI010000354.1:0-2215 GCF_047340315.1 Streptomyces sp. AF1A | reverse complement strand
GATCCGCCGGGGCGCCCGCGGCCTGTCCGCTGCGCAGGCCGCTCGCCGCAGCCCCGGCGCCCGGTTGCTGGGGGGCCTTGCCGCGGTGGGTGTCGTGCTGGTGATCGTCCTCACCGCGCTGCTCGGCGGGCCGAACACGTCGCCCGCGATCGCCGCGCCCCGCCCGCTGGCCGTCCGGCCGCACTCCACGGTCGTACCGCTGAAGCAGCTGGCGTACCTCGCGGCCGTGGCCGCCGCCGACGGCACATCCCAGCTGCGCAAGGGCACGCACGTGCAGTCGTGGAGCCTCGGCATGAGCGACGACAAGCCGCCCGTGACCCTCCCCGAGGAGCGCGTGGTGCGCTGGCGGGCGGACGACAGCCACACCGAACTCGTCGTGGCGACCGACCCGAGCCACCCCGGCCGCCCGGTCCTCACGGACGGCGACGGTGAGCCGCACCTGGTCGCGGACGGCCACGTGCTCAGCCGCCGGACCTACCCGCCGAGCTGGAGCGACGCCCCGCCCGAGGCGCGGCCCCCGCACACCCCCGGCGCGCTGCGCGCCTACCTCGCCGAGGCGATCCACACCGACTCCCTGACCACCCCCGAACTGCTCGACTCCGTAGGCGAGTTGCTGGACCACTGGACGCTCGGCGCCCGCGAGTCCGCCGCGCTGACGCGGGTCCTCGCGGACGCCAAGGGGCTGCGTCCCGTGGGACAGGTGACGGACCGGCTCGGACGGCCGGGGCAGGCGTACGTGTACGACGGGCCCGCCGGCACGCGGCACATGCTGATCCTCGATCCGCGCACCGGAGCCGTCCTCGGCGTGGAGACCACCTTCACCCGCGCCCAGCCCGAGTACGGGGTCAGGGCCGGGGACGTCATGGAGTACAACGCCTGGATGCGGTGACCCGCCGGGGCGCCGCGCCGCGAGCTGCCGGGTGGCGGCCGTCACGGTCCCCTCCGGCAGCGTGGGGATGGTCATCGGACCGGCGCCGCCCGGCATCGGGGGCGTGACCGGCGAGGCGCGCTCCACGGCCGAGTCGAAGCCGAGGCCGTCGCCGTCGCCGGCGTTCCCGGGTCGTAGCCCGCGTCGTCGACGACCGCGCCGGGCCTGATGTCCCGCCCCGGCCGCCGGCGCCGGTGCGGGGCGGCTGTCGCTCACCGGGGCCGTGGGCGGCGGGTGCGCGGGGCGCGCGGCAGCGCCGCGCGCGGGCGAAGGCGCGCCGCCCTCAGCGCCGACCGCAGCAGAGCGGCAGGCACCGGCAGGCCCGCCGCGGACACCGGCGACCGCCGCCGGGGCCGTGCCCGCCCCACCATCGCACGGGCCGAGAAGGTCCAGGTCAGCCTGGAGGTGATCTGGACCCGCGCGACCTTCCTGCCTACTCGTCCCACGCCTGGATCATGATCTGCTCGGCGATCTTCCCGTCCCGCAGCGTGACCATGGACTCGGCGAGGACACGGGTGCCGTCGCCGTACATGCAGGACTCGGTGAACGCGGCGTGGTCGCCCTGCACGACGCACTGCTCCAGCTTGTGCGTCATGTCGCGGCGGTAGATGTCGTCCAGCATCTCGGCGATCTGGATTCGCCCGTGCAGGACCTTGGGGTGGCTCGGCTGGCTGTTGCGGTCGATGATGCGGATCTCCGCGTCGTCCGCGTAGAGGGACAGGAGCGTGTTCCCGGTGGTCCCTTCTATGCCCCGGCGCAGCGTCTCGGTGTCGAAGGACGAGCCTGTCGCGGTGCCCATGGTGACCTCCTTCAGCGCCCGCGGCCCGACGAGGAGCGGACCGCCCGGGTCCACCTTCGAGGCTCCCCCGGCCCGGCGGTCGCGGCAAGCGCAGGCGACGCGGTCCGCCTCCAGGGTGAGCGGGGCCCGCCGGCCGTGTCCGGGCGGGCCCCGCCGCGGTTGGTGAGGGCATGACCTCACCACGACGCATCGTCGCCGCCCTCGGCCTCGCCGCCGGAGTCACGGCCCTTGCCGCACCCCTGGCGAACGCGGCCGACGCGGCCGCATCGCACCCCGGGCGGATCAACCCCATGGCCACGCTCGACTCGCTCGCGGTCAGCGGCATTCCCGCGGAGCAGCAGGCCCAGGTGCCGCGGGTCTCCGAGCAGATGCGCTCACTGAACCAGGCCGGCGAACTCAGCCGGCTGAACGAGCTGCACCAGGTCACCGACCTCGCCGCCCCGGCCACCGGCCTCCTGCCGGCCGTCGAGACCTGAGCCGTCCTCGGC
>NZ_JBLEBI010000353.1:0-2315 GCF_047340315.1 Streptomyces sp. AF1A | reverse complement strand
CCGACGCGGTCCGCACCCCCACCGGCCGCCGCGACGGCGCCCTCGCCCACCGGCTCCCCCCACTCGGCACCGGCACCCTCCGCATCGGCGTCGGCCAGGGCCTCGCCCTCGTCCTCGAACGCTGACTCCCAGGACTGATCATGACTCTCACGCAAGCCGACATCGACGCCGAGATCGCCGCGGAGCACGCCGCGTACGAGAAGCGGGTCGCCGAGGGCGCGCCCGTGGAGCACCACCCGCGGCGCGACTACGCGCCCTACCGCTCCTCCGCGCTGCGCCACCCGAAGCAGCCCCTGGTCGCGATCGACACGAGCAGGGACCCGGAACTGGTGGAGCTGCACTCCCCCGCGTTCGGGGAGCGCGACATCACCGGGATCGACAACGACCTCACCCGCCGGCACACCGGGGAGCCGATCGGTGAGCGCATCACGGTCTCCGGCCGGCTGCTCGACCGCGACGGGCGCCCGGTGCGCGGGCAGCTGATCGAGATCTGGCAGGCCAACTCCGCGGGCCGGTACGCGCACCAGCGCGAGCAGCACGACGCCCCGCTCGACCCGAACTTCACCGGTTCGGGCCGCACCCTGACCGACTCCGAGGGCCGCTACCACTTCACCACGATCCGGCCCGGCCCCTACCCGTGGCGCAACCACCTGGGCGCCTGGCGTCCGGCCCACATCCACTTCTCGGTGTTCGGCTCGGCGTTCACGCAGCGGCTGGTGACGCAGATGTACTTCCCGAACGACCCGCTCTTCCCGTACGACCCGATCCTGCAGTCCGTGACCGACGACGCGGCCCGGCAGCGGCTGATCGCCACGTACGACCACGGCCTGTCGGTGCCGGAGTTCTCGCTCGGCTACCACTGGGACATCGTGCTGGACGGCCCGGCAGCCACCTGGACGGAAGAAGGGCGCTGACCGCCATGACGAAGATCGACACGAGCGGCCCGGAGCAGGCGCTGCCCACCCCGTCCCACACGGTCGGCCCGTTCTACGGCTACGCGCTGCCCTTCCGCGGCGGCGAGGAGATCGCACCGCTCGGCCATCCGGAGACGATCACCGTGCACGGGTACGTCCTGGACGGCGAGGGCCGGCCGCTGCCCGACGCGCTGGTGGAGCTGTGGGGGCCGGCCCCGGACGGCAGCATCCCGCAGGTGGACGGCTCCATCCGGCGCGATCCCGCCACCGGCGGCTGTCTGGGCCGCAACGGCGTGGAGTTCACCGGCTGGGGACGCGTCCAGACCGACGCCGACGGTCACTGGTACGCGCGCACCCTGCGGCCGGGCGCACGCGGGCGGAACGCGCCGTACCTCAGCGTCTGTGTCTTCGCGCGGGGCCTGCTGAGGCACCTGTACACACGGATCCACCTGCCGGGCGACGAGGCCGCGCTGGCCGCCGACCCGCTGCTCGCCCAGGTGGGCGCGCGGCGCGACACCCTGATCGCGGATGAGGAGCGCCAGGGCACCTACCGTTTCGACATCCGCCTTCAGGGCGAAGGCGAGACGGTCTTCCTGGAGTTCCAGTGACATCTGACGACCCCGTCGGCGTGGACAACGGCCTGCTGGCCCCCGGGTGGGCCGGCTCCGCGGCCGCGGGCGCGACCAGCGACGGCGCCTACCTGCGCGCCCTGCTCGACGCCGAGGCCGCCCTGACCCGCGCCCAGGCCACGCTCGGCCTGGCCCCGGCCGAGGCGGCCGCCGCGGTGACGGAGGCGGCCGACCTCGCGCGCTTCGATCCGCGCTCGCTCGGCGAGCGCGCCCGGGGCGGCGGCAACCCGGTCATCCCGCTCGTCGCCGATCTCACCAGGGCGGTCGGCGAGCCGTACGGCCCGTACGTGCACCGGGGCGCGACCAGTCAGGACATCCTGGACACGGCCACGATGCTGGTCGCCGCGCGCGCCCTGGAGCCGGTCCTCGCCGACCTGGCGCGCACCGAGCGGGCCCTGGCCCGGCTGGCCGCCGCGCACCGCGACACGCCGATGCCGGGGCGGACCCTCACCCAGCACGCCGTGCCGACCACGTTCGGCCTCAAGGCGGCGGGCTGGCGGTCCCTGGTGCTGGACGCACGCGACCGCGTCTGTCGGGTACGGGCCGCGCTTCCCGCCCAGTTGGGTGGCGCCGCCGGCACGCTGGCCGCGTTCCGGGCCTACGGCGCCGAGGACGCGGGCGCGCTGACGCAGGCGTACGCCCGTGAGGTGGGCCTGGCCGCGCCGCCGCTGCCCTGGCACGCGCTGCGGACGCCGGTCGCCGACCTGGCCGGCGCTCTGGCCTTCACGGCGGGCGCGCTGGGCAAGCCGGCCGAGGACGTGCTGACGCTCTC
>NZ_JBLEBI010000352.1:0-2378 GCF_047340315.1 Streptomyces sp. AF1A | reverse complement strand
GCGGCCTGGGTCACGGTCTGCGTGTCGACCGGTGAGGTGGAGCCGGTGAAGTCCCCATCACCGTTGTAGACCGCGGTCAGGGAGTGGGCTCCGACACCGAGGGTGGAGGTCGTCAGGGTGGCGATGCCGCCGGCCAGTGTGGTGGTGCCGAGGAGGGTGGCGCCGTCGAAGAAGTCCACCGTCCCCGTCGGCGTGCCCGCACCCGGCGGAACGGCGGCAACCGTCGCGGTGAGCGTTTTCGCCTGCCCGAACACCGAAGGATCAGGCGCCGACACCAGGCCCGTGGTCGTCGCCGCCTGCGACACCGTCTGCGTATCGACCGGCGACGTCGAACCGGTGAAGTCCCCATCACCGTTGTAGACCGCGGTCAGGGAGTGGGTTCCGACACTGAGGGTGGAGACGGTGAATGTCGCGATGCCGCCGGCCAGTGTGGTGGTGCCGAGGAGGGTGGCGCCGTCGAAGAAGTCCACCGTCCCCGTCGGCGTGCCCGCACCCGGCAAAACCGCGGCAACCGTCGCGGTGAGCGTCTTGCCCTGCCCGAACACCGAAGGATCAGGCGCCGACGCCAGGCCCGTGGTCGTCGCGGCCTGGGTCACGGTCTGGGTGTCGACGGGCGACGTCGAGCCGGTGAAGTCCGCGTCACCGTTGTAGACCGCGGTCAGGGAGTGCGAGCCCACCGCGAGAGTCGAGGTCGTCAGGGTGGCGACGCCACCGGCCAGTGTGCCGGTGCCGAGGAGAGTGGCACCGTCGAAGAAGTCGACCGTCCCCGTCGGCGTGCCCGCACCCGGCAAGACGGCGGCAACCGTCGCGGTGAGCGTCTTGCCCTGCCCGAACACCGACGGATCAGGCGCGGACACCAGCGCGGTTGTGGTGGCGGCCTGCGTCACGGTCTGGGTGTCGACCGGTGAGGTGGAACCGGTGAAGTCCGCGTCACCGTTGTAGACCGCGGTCAGGGAGTGGGTTCCGACGCTGAGGGCGGAGGTCGTCAGGGTGGCGATGCCGCCGGCCAGTGTGCCGGTGCCGAGGAGAGTGGCACCGTCGAAGAAGTCGACGGTACCGGTGGGCGTGCCCGCAACCGGCGAAACCGCGGCAACCGTCGCGGTGAGTGTTTTCGCCTGCCCGAACACCGACGGGTCAGGTGCCGATGCCAGCGCGGTGGTGGTGGGGAAGGGGGCGGTGGGAGTGATGCTGACGGTGTCGTCGCCGTTGTTGGCTACGTAGGCGGTGGTCCCGTCGGGGGTGACGGCGATCCCGAAGGGTGCGGTGCCGACGGGGATGGTGGCGACGACGGTGTTGGTGGCGGTGTTGATCACGCCGACGGTGCTGTCACCGTTGTCGGTGATGTAGGCGTGCAGTCCGTCGGGGGTGACGGCAACTCCAGTGGGTGCGGTGCCCACGGGGATGGTGGCGACGACGGTGTTGGTCGCGGTGCTGACCACGCTGACCGTGTTGTCACCGTTGTTGGCTACGTAGGCGGTGGTCCCGTCGGGGGTGACGGCGATCCCCAGGGGGACGGTGCCCACGGAGATGGTGGCGGTGACGGTGTTGGTCGCGGTGCTGATCACGCTGACCGTGTTGTCACCAGAGTTGGTGACGTACGCGAACAGGTTGTTGGGGGTGACCGCCACCCCGAAGGGTGCGGTGCCCACGGAGATGGTGGCGGTGACGGTGTTGGTCGCGGTGCTGACCACGCTGACCGTGTTGTCACCAGAGTTGGTGACGTACGCGAACAGGTTGTTGGGGGTGACGGCGATCCCCAGGGGGACGGTGCCCACGGAGACGGTGGCGGTGACGGTGTTGGTCGCGGTGCTGACCACGCTGACCGTGTTGTCACCAGAGTTGGTGACGTACGCGAACAGGTTGTTGGGGGTGACCGCCGCCCAGAACGGGACCGACCCGACGGGGATGGTGGCGGTGACGGTGTTGGTCGCGGTGCTGATCACGCTGACCGTGTCACCGCCCTCGTTGGTGACGTACGCGAACAGGCCGTTGGGGCTGATCGCCACCGCGATGGGGAAGCTGCCCACCGGTACGGTCGGATCAGCCAGGAGGGGGAGGTGCGAACGGTCGAACGTGCGGAACCCGATAAGCTGACGCCATTGAGAAGTGATTCCCTTGGACATGGATGCCCCTCATGGTGGAGTTCTTGGTGAACTGATGGGCCCTCAAGGGATCGCCAAATCCGGTGTGCCCGCAGGGGAATCACACTCCGGCCTTCCGGAAAGTGCCCATCAAGCTGCCGCCGGCCGTCACAGGAACGTGCGGCAGTTCCAGTCCCCCGGGGAGATGGGCAGCCCGCCGGGTTCCTATATCGCAAGTAACCCACCCACCAGCTCACCAGACCAGCACACCAACCCAACAATCACCCAAACGGGCTA
>NZ_JBLEBI010000351.1:0-2379 GCF_047340315.1 Streptomyces sp. AF1A | reverse complement strand
GGTGATCACCTGACCGTCGAGGTCCGGCGGGCCGGCACCGGGTGGGACGGGACGTACGAGCTGTTCTGTCACCCGGGCGCCGGCCGTCACCCGGACGTGGCCGGGGCCTGCCGGGTGCTCGACGCGAACACCCGGTGGGGGCGGGACCCCTTCGCCCCGGTCGCGCCCGGCGCCACCTGCACCATGCTCTACGGCGGCCCCGCCACCGCCCGTGTCACCGGCACCTGGGCCGGGCGACCGGTCGACGCCCGGTACGACCGGAGCAACGGGTGCGAGATCGGGCGCTGGGACCGGATGGTGCCGCTGCTGCCGCCGCTCGGCTCGGCCGCGTAGCCGCGGAGCCCCTGGACAGGGATCCTCCAGCGGACCACCGGTGCCGTGAAGGCCGCGCGAAGGTCTCGTGCAGCCGAGGGGTCTGGTCACGGCATCGCCGTCACTTCCTCGTGGGACCTCCCTCTCATCCTGCGTCGCGAGCGCAACGTGTGCGCTTAGACTCCCTCGCGTGACACGCCGCGGGCCAGGTTGGCAAGATGGCCCGAGCGGTCGGCAAGGTGCGGTAACAGGGAGGAAGCGTCTCGTGAGCAGCAGGCCATCCCGAGGCGCTGCTCGCCTCGCAGCCATACTCGACGCGCTGCCGGACGCGTTGGTCCTGGTCAACGCCAACGGAACCGTCGTCAACGCCAACACCATCGCGCTGGAGGCGTTCGAGGCACCGGGCACCGCCCTCGTGGGGCGCGGGCTGCTCGATCTGCTGCCGCAGTTCGACTCCAAGCTGATCCCCGGATCGATGCGGCGGCCCGACCACATGGACCCGCGCGGGCGGACCAAGCCGACGCGGATGATCGCGCGGCGCACCGACGGGACGGAGTTCCCGGTCGAGGTCACGAGCGCGAATCTGGAGAACGGGCAGCAGGCGTACGACGGTTACGGCTACACCGGTGACGAGCTGCTGATGCTCGTCGTGCGGGACCTGTCCGGGACCGTCGACACCGAGGCCGAGCTGGCCCGGTCGCAGCGTCAGACCGAGATGATCCTGCGCGCCGCGGCCGAGGGCGTCGTGGGCACCGACACCGACGGGCGGATCGTCCTCGTCAACCCGGCGGCCGCCCAGATCCTGGGCTACCGGGCCGGCGAGCTGGGCGGCAAGGAGCTGCACACCCTCGTGCTGCACTCGCGCGCCGACGGCTCCCCCTTCCCGTACGCCGAGTCGCCGCTCGCCGACACGCTGCGCTCCGGGCGCAAGCACCGGGTGCGCGGGCAGGTCCTGTGGTCCAAGGGCGACGAGAAGGTCTCCGTCGATCTGACCACCGCACCGGTGCGGGACGGGGACCAGCTCGTCGGCGCCGTCATGACCTTCACCGACCGTCGGCCCCTCGACGCCCTGGCCGCGGAGAAGGCCGCGCTGGAGAAGGCGCACGCCGAGGAGCTGGAGCGGCTCTCCGAGGAGCACGCCTCCGATCTCACCGCACTGCGCCAGCAGCACGTCACCGAGCTGGACGAGCTGCGGGAGAAGCACGCGGAGGAGGTGGCCGCCGGCGAGGAGCGGTACGCCGCGCTTGCCGAGCGGGAGAAGGACCGCTACGAGGCCCTGGCCGGCCGGCACGAGCAGTTGCTGATCCTGCTCGGGCAGTCGATGCGCGGCCCCCTCGACGAGCTGCGGCGCGAGCTGTCCGCGCTGGCCGCCGACGACGCCGGTCAGCTGTGGCCCGAGGCGAACCAGGTGCTGCATCACCTGTCGGCCGGGTACTCGCGGATCACGACGCTCATCGACAACGTCCTCGGCTACCAGCGGCTCGACGCGGGCAGCGAGGACATCGCCCGGACCAAGGTGATGCTGGACGCCGTCGTCGCCGCCGGTGTCGACGGCGCGGTGGAGCTGATCGGCCCCGGGCGGGTGCAGTTCGCCGTGCACGCGCCGCCGATCGAGGCCGAGGTCGACCCGCAGCGGCTCGCCACCGCGCTCGCCCATCTGGTGGCGGACGTCGCCGGGGTCGACGCGACCGGCAACACGCCCGTCTCCGCGGGCGGTTACATGGACAACACCGTCGTGGTCGCTGCCGCGCAGCGCGGTGCGGTGGCGCGGATCGAGGTGCGCGGGCCGTACGCCGGGGGAGACCCGGTGCACGAGCCGATCGTGCGCGGGATCGTGCGTGCGCACGGCGGTGTGCTGCAGACGCACGAGGTGCCGGGCATGAGCGGCAGCGCGTATGTGCTGGAGGTGCCGCTCGGGGGTGGTGCCGGGGCCGTCGCCGCGCAGGCTCCGGACGCCGGTGAGGCACCCGCGGAGCAGGCCGCCCCGGCCGAGGACGCGGCCGGTGGCCGGCGCCGGGCCCGGCGGGCCTCCACCGACGCCTTCCTGGACGGTGACGCGCCCGGCGC
>NZ_JBLEBI010000350.1:0-2415 GCF_047340315.1 Streptomyces sp. AF1A | reverse complement strand
CGCCGCCTGCCTGCACCCCTCCGGCGAGCGCGATCTGCCCGCCCGCCAGGCCCGGCACGACCTGCTCACCGGCCAGGTCCGGCTCGGCACCGCCGCCGACGACCCGCGCAACCCCTACCACTACCGCGGCGCCGGCCTCGGCCTCGGCCCCGACCTGCTCGGCACCTCGCTGCTGGCCGTCGGCCCGGCCGGCTCCGGCAAGACCGGCGCGGTGGTGCGGCCGCTCGCCGAGTCCCTGTGCCTGCACGCCCTCACGGGCCGGGCCTCGGTCGTGGTGGTCGGCGCGGCGGGCGCGGGCCTCGGCCCGGCGCAGTCCTACGACGTCGTCGTCCGCATCGGGCAGCCGGAGTCCGAGTACGACCTCGACCTGTACGGCGGCACCACCGACCCCGACGAGGCCGCCGCCATACTGGCCGAGGCCCTCGTCGGCGACCTGACCGACCCGCAGCCGGGCAGCGACAGCCGTCGCTCCACCACCGTCCTCGCCCAGTTGCTCGGCCCTTTCCGCGCGGTCCACGACCGCTTCCCGTCCGTGCCCGAGCTGCGGCAGTTGCTCGACGGCGTGCCCGGCCCGCTGGCCGCCCTGCGCAAGGCCCTGACGGACACCGGGCACGACTCGCTGCTGCGCGAACTGGACGCCCGGGAGCGGCAGATGGCCCACCCCGGCGACATCGGCACCGTGCTCGCCGACCGGATCGCGCTGCTCGACCGGCCCGCCTTCGCCACCTTCTTCGACACCTCCGGGCAGACCCGGCCGTTCTCGCTCAGGGCCCTCGACCACCCGGTCCGGGTCCGCATCGACCTGCCCCAGCGCGGCCACGCCGACGCCTCCCGCATCCTGGCCCGGCTGGTGCTCGCCCAGTTCACGGCCGCCGTGACGGTACGGGAGGACCGCTCGCTGTTCGCCTGCCTGCTCCTGGACGACGCCACCGGGGTGGTCACCCCCGAGGCGGTGCGCGCGATCCAGCGGCTGCGCTCGGTCAACGCCGGTACGGTGCTCACCCTGCGCACCCTGGACGACGTGCCCCGGCCGCTACGCGGTCCGCTGCTCGGCGCCACCGGCTGCCGGATGGCGCTGTCCGGGCTCACCCCCTGGGACGGGCAGGACTTCGCCGAGGTGTGGGGCAAGGAGTGGACCGAGACCCGGGACGTCACCGACCGGCAGATCATCGCCGAGACCCCGGCCGGCAAGGCCGTGCACATGCTGCGCCGGGTCATCACCGGCAAGGCGCCCACCGCCCGCGCCGTCACCGTCCGCCAGGTGGAGCGCGAGCGCTGGTCCGCGTCCGAGCTGGCGCACGGGGTGCCGGCGGGACACGGGGTGCTGTCCCTGACGACCGTGCAGGGCGAGCACGCGCCGCCGTTGCTGGTCGATCTGCGGGGCTGAGCCACCCGGGGGAGGGCCAGCGGGCGATCGTACGGTGAGGCAGAATCGGCATAGGCCGTTCATACGCCGCGGCCAAAAGATCACCCCGTTCACCGGACCTCCCTCACCGTGAAGGCCTCATGCCCCCGACGCTCGCCTCGCTCGTCCACCACTCCGCGCTGAAGCTGACGGTGCGCGCGGGCGAGGACCGCCTCGACGTGCCCGTGCGCTGGGCGCACGTGAGCGAGCTGGCCGACCCCGTGCCCTACATGGAGGGCGGCGAGCTGCTGCTGATCACCGCCCTCAAGCTGGACGCGGACAACCCCGAGGCGATGCGCCGCTATGTGCGGCGGCTGGTCGGCGCGGGCGTCGTCGGGCTCGGCTTCGCCGTCGGCGTCACCTACGACGAGATCCCCGGGCCCCTCGTCGACGCCTGCCAGGAGGAGGGGCTGCCGCTGCTGGAGGTGCCCCGCCGCACCCCCTTCCTGGCCATCAGCAAGGCCGTGTCGGCCGCGATCGCCGCCGACCAGTACCGGGCGGTCACCGCGGGCTTCGCCGCCCAGCGGGAACTGACCAAACAGGCCCTGAACGCCGGCCCCGAGGGGCTGCTCACCGCGCTCGCCGCACAGGTCGACGGGTGGGCGGCGCTGTACGACGCCTCGGGCGCCGTCGTCGCCGCCGCACCCGAGTGGGCCGGTCGGCGCGCGGCCCGGCTCACCCAGGACGTCGAACGGCTGCGGGAGCGGCCCGCGCCCGCGTCCTCCGTGGTCGGCGCCCCGGAGAACGAGGACCGCGTCGAACTGCACTCCCTGGGGACCGGACGGCGGCCTCGGGCGGCCCTCGCCGTGGGGACGGCCGCCGCCCCCGGCACCGCGGAGCGGTACGCCGTCCACTCCGCCATCGCCCTGCTCACCCTCGTCACCGAGCGCTCCCGCTCGCTGCACGCCGCCGAGCAGCGCATCGGCACGGCGGTGCTGCGCATGCTGCTCGCCGGGGAGCCCGACCACGCCCGGGCGGTGGCCGGGGACCTGTACGGCGGGCTGCTCGAC
>NZ_JBLEBI010000349.1:0-2440 GCF_047340315.1 Streptomyces sp. AF1A | reverse complement strand
CCCAGGTCCTCCAGCTCCTCCGCCTCCAGGCCGGCACGGGTCCGCGCCGAGCGAGGCAGTATGCCCTTCGTGCCCTCGGGGATGCCGAGGTCGGAGAACAGGTGCGGGGACGAGGAGTACGTCTCCACGGGGTCGTTGAAGTCCAGCTCCAGCGCCTTGTTGATCAGCTGCCAGCGCGGGATGTCGTCCCAGTCGACGAACGTGATGGCCGTACCCTTCGCGCCCGCGCGGCCGGTACGGCCGACCCGGTGCAGGTACGTCTTCTCGTCCTCGGGGGACTGGTAGTTGATGACGTGGGTGACGCCCTCGACGTCGATGCCGCGCGCGGCGACGTCGGTGCAGACCAGCACGTCGACCTTGCCGTTGCGGAAGGCGCGCAGCGCCTGCTCGCGGGCGCCCTGGCCGAGGTCGCCGTGGACCGCGCCCGCGGCGAACCCGCGGCGCTGGAGCTGCTCGGCGATGTCGGCGGCCGTGCGCTTGGTGCGGCAGAAGATCATCGCCAGCCCGCGGCCCTCGGCCTGCAGGATGCGGGCGACCATCTCCGGCTTGTCCATGTTGTGCGCGCGGTAGACGAACTGCTTGATGTTCGCGACCGTGGCGCCCTCGTCGTCCGGCGCGGTGGCACGGATGTGCGTGGGCCGGGACATGTAGCGGCGCGCGAGGCCGATGACCGCGCCCGGCATGGTCGCCGAGAACAGCATGGTCTGACGCCTGGCCGGCAACATGTCGATGATCTTCTCGACGTCGGGCAGGAAGCCCAGGTCGAGCATCTCGTCGGCCTCGTCGAGGACCAGGCACTTGATGTGCTGGAGGTTCAGCTTCTTCTGGCCCGCGAGGTCGAGCAGGCGGCCCGGGGTGCCGACGACCACGTCGACGCCCTTCTTCAGGGCCTCCACCTGCGGCTCGTAGGCCCGGCCGCCGTAGATCGCCGTCACGCGCACGTTGCGGACCTTGCCGGCCGTCAGCAGGTCGTTGGTGACCTGGGTGCACAGCTCGCGCGTGGGGACGACGACGAGGGCCTGCGGGGCGTCGGTGAGGGCGTCGGGGGCCGCGCGTCCGGCCTCCACGTCGGCGGGGACGGTCACGCGCTCGAGGAGCGGAAGGCCGAAGCCCAGCGTCTTGCCGGTGCCGGTCTTGGCCTGGCCGATGACGTCCGTGCCGGAGAGGGCGACGGGGAGCGTCATCTCCTGGATGGGGAAGGGGTTGATGATGCCGACGGCCTCCAGGGCCTCGGCGGTCTCGGGAAGGATCCCCAGGTCTCGAAAGGTGGTAGTCAGGGTGCTGCCTCTTCTGTGTGGTGCGGTGCGAGGCGAGCGCGGGGGTCATGGATCATGGCTGACCGTGCCGGGGACGTCGGCTGCCGTACGGGCGAACCACTCGGGCAAGCCGTATGACACGGGACCTCTGCCGACGCTCTAGCGCTCGTACCGCTGAGGGTGTCCCTCCGGTTGCCGTACGACGGACTGCGCCGTACGGCCAGGGAGGGCTGTCGGGTCGGAGCCGATCGGGCCACCGACCGGGCATCCTCATGCGTGCGGCCTGTCGGAACACGTCGAACACCGTCGACGCACTCAGCAGGCGCATTACCACCATACCCCGGAATCGCGCACACGCGATGGCCGAATTGGTCACGTAGTCGTGGTCACAGTGGTTGACCAGGGGCTTCGCAGGGGCGTCGAGCGGGCTATTGTGCGCCTCATGACTAGCTCTGACAAGCCTCGGAACGCGTCCGCCGCCGCCCCCGAACCGACCGGTGTCGCCGCCCAGGACTGGGCGAAGGCCTCTGCGGACCCGCACTACCGCGCCGCGGTCGTGGATCTGCTCGGCGCGCTCGCGTACGGGGAGCTCGCGGCGTTCGAGCGGCTCGCGGAGGACGCCAAGCTGGCGCCGACCCTCGCGGACAAGGCGGAGCTGGCGAAGATGGCCTCGGCCGAGTTCCACCACTTCGAGCGGCTGCGCGACCGGTTGACCGAGATCGGCGAGGAGCCGACGGCCGCGATGGACCCGTTCGTCGCGGCGCTCGACGGCTTCCACAAGCAGACGGCGCCGTCGGACTGGCTGGAGGGCCTGGTCAAGGCGTACGTCGGAGACTCGATCGCGAGCGACTTCTACCGGGAGGTCGCCGCCCGGCTCGACTCCGACACGCGCGAACTGGTTCTCGCCGTCCTCGACGACACCGGGCACGCCGGGTTCGCGGTGGAGAAGGTGCGGGCCGCCATCGACGCCGACCCGCGCGTGGGTGGCCGGCTGGCGCTGTGGGCGCGGCGGCTGATGGGGGAGGCGCTGTCGCAGTCCCAGCGGGTGGTCGCCGACCGGGACGCGCTGTCGACCATGCTCGTGGGCGGGGTGGCCGACGGGTTCGACCTCGCGGAGGTCGGGAAGATGTTCTCGCGGATCACGGAGGCGCACACCAAGCGGATGGCTGCGCTGGGCCTGGCCG
>NZ_JBLEBI010000035.1:0-47643 GCF_047340315.1 Streptomyces sp. AF1A | reverse complement strand
GACTGGCGGCGCGGACCCGCTCGGGGCTCGGACCGGCCGTCCCGGCGGTGTCGGACCCCGGCCAGATCAGCAGCAGGGCACCCCAGACCGCGGTGCCGGTGAGGATGGGCGCGGCGGCCACCGCATGGTGGTACGGCATGGCGATCGCCGTGCGCGGGTAACGGCGGGCGAGCTCCTCGGGGTCGCCGAGCCAGACCAGCCGCCGTTCGCGTACCGCCTCGGCCACCGGACCGGGGCTCGACAGCGCCATCCCGAACCAGGGCGCGAGACACTGCGCCGGTATGCCCGCGGTCACCTCGAGCCGCAGCGCCCGCCTGTCGGGTGCCATCAGGAAGACCGCACCCGCATGCATGCCCGTGTCGCGCACGGCGAGCTCCAGCAGCCGGTCCAGCTCGGCCCGGCGTACCGGCTCGGTGGCGTGTGAAAGGGGAGAGCGGGAGTCGTAGGACTGTGCGGCGCCGTCGTCCCGCATGGCGCTCATACCAGTACGGTACGTCCGGTCCGGCCGGCCCCGCGCGCGATCCCCGACGGCCCGTCCCGAGGGTGTTGCGAAGGCCGTCCTCTCCCCGCGAGCGCCGTGCACCGGGCCGCGTGGCGCCGGGAAAGATCCCTTGAATGAGTGACGCCGGCTCCGCCACCACCCGTGATGCTGGACGCGACGGCGGGCCTCCGGCACGGCACCGCCCGGCCTCGGAAAGCGACCGCCTCATGAACACGATGCGCGCGGTCCGAGTCGGCGGATCGGCCGGACGTCTCCCGCACAGGGACTCGTGCCGCCTACGCAACACGTGAAAAGGAGCACCGGCGTGACCGAGTGGTCATCGATGTCACGGCCGGGTGGTCAACCGCGGCCCAGGGCCGTGGGATCCGATGCACCCGGGGGGCTGGAGCGTGCCTACCGCAGTCGGCTTCGTGCCGCCGTGTCCGCGAGCGCGGCCCCGTACGGATACACCCTGGCGTTGTGGACCGCCACCGCGATCACGTCGTCCGAGCGTGGTGCCCCAGAGGCACCCGAAGTCCTGGCGCTCCTGGCCGGAGCGACGCTGGCCTTCGTCGCGTTGGCTGCCGTCGCACACGGCGGTACCCGCATGGTGCCGGACAGGTCCGCACCGGCCGCCACACGGATCTGGGCCGCCTTCCACCTGCCGATGGCGGCCTGCGCCGCGCTGCTCAGCCTGCTGCTGGCACGGTGTAGTACCGGGCCCCTGCTGTGGGGGCTCGTCGGAACGACCACGACCACCGTGTATCTGCTGGGCGTCAGCGCCCAGTTCCAGTGCTTTTCCGCTCGCCGCGTCACCGGGAAGTCATAGCGGCGCGTGGAGGACCACAGCTTCGTCCCTGCCGGGCGCCTGTGCCCCGGCCCGAATCACCCGTGCACGTGATACGGGGCCCTCTCCCGACGCCCGCCTCATCAGCGATGGGCGCACGGCTGTGGAATCGCCCGAAGCGCCGAACCCGGAGAAGAGGAAGCGAGCATGTCCGCAAAGCGTCCTGGGGCATACATGCTCGACGGCCGCATTTATCTGGTGGATACCGACGACTATGCCCTCGTGATTGACGCGCGGGGGGAAGTGATCGGCGAGGGGTGTGATTTCTCCAGTTACCTACATGAATACCTGGGCAGAGACGACCTCGAATAGGTTTATGTGAGTCCTGCCCGCTTCTGGTGTGCCTGGTCATCCCGGTACTTCACATCCCGACCTGAAAATGACGACTGATTTCCTGAGCTTTCTGACAGTGCCGACGGGCATCGCATGATCGGGTGATTGGCCGGCCGGTGGACGTGGCGACCATGCCATGGCCACGAGGAACTCAACGGCCCTCGAAAAGGCCTCCTCAATCACCAGATCAGGCGATGCACTCAGAACTGCATCGGTCGAGACTCGTTCGCATGAGCAGTTGCTGACGCTGGGAGGAAAGGCCATGGAAAAGCTCGTACGGCGCATAGCGACCACGGTCGCGTCTCTTGCGATCGCCGGAGGCGCTCTCTTCGCCGCCGGTGGCACCGCAACCGCGGCCACCCTTCCCGCCACTACGCCCGTCCAGGCCCGGACGGGAGTGGTGGCGGAGGCGGTGACCACCGGCTGGACTCAGGGCGGGCACGGCGGGCACGGCGGGCACGGCGGGTACGGAGGACACGGCGGCTACGGCGGCTACGGCGGCTACGGCGGACACGGCCGGGACTGGGGTGACGGTCATCGCCACCACTGGCACACCTGGGACGGGCCCGTCTGCGGCCGTTGGGTCGACGGCCGCTTCTACCCCTGGGTCTGGGGCCAGCTCAGGGTGTTCGGGTACGACGACTGACTCGGGGAGCCCGGCGCCGGCGACTCCCCGGCGCCGGGTCGGAACTGCCCGCCGAACGTGCGGGCATCGCATCGGTTGGAGTCTTGTAGCGCATCCCAGGGAAGGACGTGCGTTCCGCGCATGATCAGAATCGCAGTGATCGTATCCATCGGCGCCGCCGCCATCGCCTCCGGTGCGACGGCGGCGACCGTCTCACCCTGGTGGTGGCCGGCCGCCGCACTGTGCGCGGCGATATGCGCACTCGGCACGCATGATCTGCTGCAAAGAAGCCACTCAGTCCTGCGCAACTATCCGGTACTGGGGCACATCCGCTTCCTGCTGGAGTCCATCCGACCGGAGTTGCAGCAGTACTTCATCGAGCGCAACTACGACGGCCGCCCCTTCGACCGGGATGTGCGCAGTCTCGTGTACCAGCGCGCCAAGGGAGACGAGGCGGAGCTTCCGTTCGGAACCGAGCGGAACGTGTACGCCGAGGGCTACGAGTACTTCGAATCCTCGATCAGGCCACTCCCCGTCGCGGAAGAGGAACCCCGGGTCCGTATCGGCGGCCCGGAGTGCACCAAGCCCTACGACATGTCCTTGCTCAACGTCTCGGCGATGAGCTTCGGTTCACTGTCCGCCAACGCCGTTCTCGCCCTCAACCGGGGAGCCGCGTTGGGGGGCTTCGCCCACGACACCGGCGAGGGCGGCCTGTCGGAGTACCACCTGCGCCACGGCGGTGATCTGGTGTGGGAGATCGGCACCGGATACTTCGGCTGCCGGACCGCGGACGGGAACTTCGACCGGGCGAGGTTCGCTGAGAAGGCCGCGCACGACAACGTGAAGTGCGTGTCGCTCAAGCTGTCTCAAGGAGCCAAGCCCGGTATCGGGGGAGTGCTGCCCGGAGAGAAGGTGACCGGTGAGATCGCCCGCGTACGCGAGGTTCCCGAGGGGCGGACGGTCGTCTCGCCCCCGTACCACCGGACCTTCGGCACGCCCCGGGAACTGATCCGGTTCCTCGCCGAAATGCGCGAACTGTCGGGGGGTAAACCGGTCGGCTTCAAGCTGTGTGTGGGCTCCCGGCGCGAGTTCCTGGCAGTGTGCAAGGCCATGATCGAACAGGGCACCGCGCCGGACTTCATCATCGTGGACGGAGCGGAGGGCGGCACCGGAGCGGCTCCGCTGGAGTTCGCCGACCACCTGGGCACTCCACTCACCGAGGGACTCCTCACCGTCCACAACGCCCTGGTCGGTGCCGGCCTGCGGGACCGGATCAAGATCGGTGCCAGCGGCAAGGTGGCCACAGGCGCCGACATCGTCAAGCGGATGGTCCAAGGCGCCGACTTCACCAATGCGGCACGCGCCATGATGTTCGCCGTCGGATGCATCCAGGCGCAGAGCTGTCACACCAACGCCTGCCCTGTCGGCGTCGCCACACAGGACCCGCGCCGCGCACGCGCACTGAACGTCGACGACAAGTCGGCCCGGGTCCACCGCTTCCACTCCGCCACGGTGAGGAGCGCCCAGCAGATCATCGCCTCGCTCGGCGTGCACGAACCCGCCGGACTGCGCCCGCACATGCTGCGCCGGCGCGTGGACCCGGTCACGGTCCAGTCGTACGCGGAGCTCTACGACTGGCTGGATCCCGGCCAACTGCTCATCGACCCGCCCGAATCCTGGGCAGCCGACTGGAAGGCCGCCGACCCCGACCGCTTCACCGCATGACCATGGGCCTCGGCCTCCACCGAGGAGGACGGCCGGTGCGGTTGCGGGCGTGTGGTGGCGAACCGGTCGCGGTATTGGCCGGGTGAGACGCCGAGCCGGGCCTGGAAGGTTCGGCGGAGCGTCTCGGGGCTGCCGAACCCGGCGGCCCTGGCGGTCTCGGCCACGCCGTGACCGGCGTCCAGCAGGGCCTTGGCATGATCCAGCCGAACCTGTTCGACGAACTTGCCCGGTGTCGTGCCGAGTTCGGCGTTGAACAGCCGCGTGAGATGCCGGGGACTCACGGCGGCGAGGGCCGCCAGAGAGTCCGTACTGTGCTCGAGAGCGGGCTGCGCCGCGATGAGGTCGATGACCGCACGCAGAACGGGCGGGCGCGGCGCTCTCACCCGCAGCGGTGCGGAGAACTGGGACTGTCCTCCCGGGCGCTGCATGAACATGACGAGGTTTCGGGCGACTTCACGCGCGAGGCCCGCCCCGTGGTCACGTTCGACGAGGGACAGTGCGAGGTCGATCCCGGCGGTGACACCCGCCGAGGTGAACACATCACGGTCCTCGACGAAGAGGGAGTCGGGCTCGACGCGAACCTCGGGGTGGGCGCGGGCGAGGAGAGGGGCGTGGCGCCAGTGAGTGGTCGCGCGGCGCCCGGACAGCAGGCCGGCGGCGGCGAGAACGAACGACCCCGTGCAGATGGAGACGAGCCGGCCGCTGCGGGCCCGCAAGTGCCGGACGGCGTCGGTCAGCTCCGGCGGAATCGGTGCGGTCACCAGCAGGTCCGCGCCCGGGACGACGAGGGTGTCGGCGTGGAGCTCCGCGGCGGCCGCGTCCGCGGGCAGAAGGGTACCGATCGACGTGCGCACCGGCCGGCCGGACGGCGAGACATAGTGCAGCGCGTACCGGGCGCCGAGGGTGTTCGCCTCGGTGAACACCTCGGCCGGCCCGGAGACGTCGAGCATCTTGATTCCGTCGAACACGAGGAAGGTGACACGGTGGACGGCCATGCTGTCGTGGGCGCCTTGCCGCGCGGTCATTCGGGCCAGGCGTTGCTCTGGATGATCTGGACGAAGTCCTTGCGCCGGAAGCCGGGATCGAAGTGCGCGAGGACGTCGTCGTTCATGGTCCCGAACGTGGTGTCGGGCCGCTCGGCCATGCCGTCGTGGAAGGCCTGAAGGATGCGGTTCTTGAAGTCCGGTCGCGGATGGGCGGCCACGACCTCGGCGCGCTGTTCCGGGGTGATCTGCTCCAGTTCCAGGCCCAGGACGTCGGTCTCGACGCCGAGCGTCACCACGGAGACCTCGGGGGCGAGGTGGAGCGGGACCTCCGGTGTGGTGTGCAGGGCGATCGCCAGCCAGACGTTGCGCGCCTCCTGCTCGTTCCGGCCGTGGTCACGCAGGAAGGTGTAGGCCGCCTCGGCGCCGTCGAGTTCGAAGCGGTGGTCCTTGGTGCGGTAGTCGGCCGTCAGCCCGAGATCGTGGAAGAGTCCGCCGACGTAGGCGAGCTCGGGGTCCACCTCCGCTCCGCGGGCGGCGGTCTTGAGCATCCCCCACAGGAAGACCCGGCGGGAGTGGTGGAAGAGCGTGTCGTCGGCCGACTGGCGTACCAGCGCCGTGGCCTCGCGTACCAGGGCGGTGTCCGGGACCGTGATCCCGGCGATCGTTTCGGGCATGACGCCTCCTGACGGGAAGGCCCGAAGCGGCGGGTCGCTTCCGGCTCGCCTCCAGCGTCCTGCGCCGCTTCCGGCGGCGGTAAGTGTCCGAAGGGACGTGTGTCCCACACATTCGGACATGGGTCCGTACTCGGAGGGTGCCGGAGGACCTGCGCTCGCCCGGCGGACGGGGAATCCACCCCAAGATATGGACGGCACGTTCATATTCTGTTTATATGGATGCACCGTCCACTTCCAGCGCAGGAGACCGACCATGACCGCCATGCACGCTTCCACCCACCGCGTCGCGCTCGTCACCGGCGGGTCCGGCGGCATCGGCAGGGCAGTCGTCGAGCGGCTCGCGGCGGACGGCTTCGCCGTCGCCGTGCACTACGCCGGGAACAAGGCCAAGGCCGAGGCCCTGGTGGAGGAGATCGCCGCGTCCGGCGGTCAGGCCCTCGCCGTCGGCGGTGACGTGGCCGACGAGCGGGCGATGAGAGCGGCGTTCGACGCCGTCGAGGCGGCGTTCGGGGGGATCGACGTCGTGGTCAACGCCGCCGGGATCATGATCCTCGCGCCCATCGCCACGCTGGACCTGGACGACCTGGACCGGATGCACCGCACGAACATCCGCGGCACGTTCGTCGTCTCCCAGCAGGCGGCCCGTCGCGTCCGCGCCGGTGGCGCGATCATCAACGTGTCCACCTCCGTGACCCGCACCCAACTGCCCGCCTACGGCGCCTACGTGGCCAGTAAGGCCGCCGCGCAGAGCATCACCCTGATCCTCGCCCGCGAACTGCGGGGCAAGGACATCACCGTCAACACCGTCGCGCCCGGCCCGGTCGCCACCCCGCTCTTCCTCGACGGCAAGGACGAGGCGACGATCGCCGGCTTCGCCCACGCCACACCGCTGGAGCGGCTGGGCGGCCCGGAGGACATCGCGGAGTCGGTCGCCTTCCTCGCCGGCCCTGCTCGCTGGGTCAACGGCCAGGTCCTCTACGTCAACGGCGGTCTCGCCTGACGCCGTCCGGAAGAGGCACGCCACCGCCCCGCACCACCAACACGCGTCGTTCGAAAGGGAAGGCTCATCCCATCCGTCACCGTCGGCCGCGGTGTCATCGGGGACCGGCCGAGCGACACGGCTGCCTAGACTGACCCGATCCGAGAACGAGTGAGGAGAGACATCGTGGCGAAGCAGGCGGAGGGCGCCGACGAGCGACCGGCCCGCCGACGGGGCCGCCGGCCGGCCGACGAGGTCCGCGCGGACGTCTTCCGCGTGGTCGGCGAGGTGCTGCTGAAGGAGGGCATGGCAGACCTGACCTTCGAGCGCGTGGCCCGCCTGTCAGGAGTCAGCAAGACGACCCTCTACAAGTGGTGGCCGTCCAAGGGCGCCCTGGCCCTGGACGGCTACTTCCACGCCGTCGAGCAGACCCTCGCCTTCGAGGACACCGGTGACATCCGCGCCGACCTCACGAGCCAGCTCCGCGCGTTCGCCCGGATCATGACCCGCACGCCGGCGGGCCGGGTGGTCACCGAGCTGATCGGCCAGTCCCAGACGGACGACGAACTGGCCACCGCCTTCCGCTCGCTGTACTCCTCGGAGCGCCGGCGGCTGGCGGCCGAGCGGCTGGCACGTGCCCGGGAACAGGGCCAGATCCGGCCCGACATCGACGTCCAGGTCCTCGTCGACCAGCTCTGGGGCGCCGTCTATCACCGCCTGCTGATCCCCGACGAGCCCGTGACCGACGACTTCGTCGTCGCGCTGGTGACCAACCTGCTCGACGGAATCACCCCACCCCACGGGGCGGCCACCTGATCCCCTCCCCGTCCGCTGCGCGGGGCCGTCACCGAGGGACCCCTCGACGTGGGGGCCGCCGGATTCCCGGCGCGCCGGCCCCGATTCTCCCCTGCCGTCGGACGTGAGCAGCCCGAGGTGTCACACATCGCGGGGCCTGCCGGTCATAGGTGTGTATCTGCAACTCGGCCAGGAGGTCTCATGGAATCGCGTCTCGACTACTTCGGCAACGCGCTGGCGGGGAAGGTGCTGCGGCACCTCTACTCGGCCAGCAAGGTGTTGTCGGAGTCGACGCTGCCCGTCACGATCCAGCACCTGGTGGAGATCCGCGCCAGCCAGATCAACGGCTGCGGCTTCTGCACCGACATGCACACCAAGGACGCGGCCCACGTCGGGGAGAGCCCGGTTCGGCTCAACCTGGTCGCGGCCTGGCGGGAGGCGACGGTCTTCACCGAGGCCGAGCGCGCCGCGCTGGAGCTGGCCGAGCAGGGCACCAGGACCGCGGACGCGGCCGGCGGGGTGACGGACGAGGCCTGGGCGAACGCCGCCAAGCACTTCGACGAGGACCAGCTCGTCGCGCTGATCTCCCTCATCGCCGTCATCAACAGCTACAACCGCATCAACATCATCAACCAGCAGCCGGCCGGTAGTTACCAGCCCGGCCAGTTCGGCTGAGCCGAACCGTTCTCGGCAGCGCAGGCGCCGACCAGCCCACCACGAGGTTGGTCGGCGCCTGCACTGCCGGGCGTGCGCCGCGTCCCTGCGCGCGGCGCGACCGGGGCGCCGTCAGGTCATCCCGCAGGCGCCGGCCGGACCCACGCTCCCGCACGTCGTACCGCCGTCTCGGTGGCGGCGTCGCACGCCACCGCCTCGCTGTTCCGACCCGAACGGGCCGTGGGTGAGGGGGAGGGCTGGTTCCACCGGCGCAGTTTCTCGGGGTTGAGGACGACCCACACCAAGGCGACGCGGTGGCCGATGGCGCCGAGGCTGATGACGGCGGCGACCTGATGGTGGTAGCGAACGACCAGGCCGGCGCGGCCGTTGACGGAGTGGGTGGCCAGGGTGGTGCCGCGGCTGTGGCCCAGAAGTGTCAGCAGGCTCCGGGCCACCTGCCGGCTGCCGTGTACCGGCCCGACCTGCGCCCGGACCTTGCCGCCGCCGTCGAAGAGCGCCGTGGCGTCCCGGCACAGCAGCGACCCGAGCAGGCGGGCGTCCCCGTTCAGGCAGGCCTGACGGACCGAGCACGCCAGGGCATCCTGCTCCTGCGGTGTCGTGGGGCGTGCACGCCGGATGCGAAGGCGGCGGCGAGCCCGGTCGGCGAGTTCGACGCACTCCGGCCGGCGGCGCCCGCCGGTGTCGGCGACAGCGTCGGACCTCGTACCGAAGACGTCGTCGAGCAGGAACGCGGCCCGCTCGGCCGAGGACACGGAGTCGAGCGCGACCAGCGGGACCCGGACGGCCTCCGCCCTGGGCCGGGCCGCGGCCCGGCCCAGGGCGGAGGCGCCGTCGGCCCGCTCCGGCGGACCCAGCAGGCCCAGACAGATCCCGCCGGCCGTCTGCGCCAGCCAGGGCCGCGGAGCCGTCACCCTCCGGCGCGCCGCCTGTGAAAGCCCGAAGAACCGGTGATAGGTCTCGTCGACCACGTCCTCCGCCGCATCGGGACGGCCCAGCATCCAGGAGGCGATGTCCAGCAGATACCGGCGCTCCTCGAGCAGCTCCGCGATCGGCACCGCGTCCACATCGTCCATACGGCAACGCCCCTCTCGGACGGCACCACGACCCATCCGCCGCGGCGTCGCCGGGGTCCGGCCCTCTCGCTCAGGGCTCCGTCTGTCATGGAGACCGGGCAGGCGCCGGTTCTGTGACATGAGCTGCCCCGACCACCACTGTGCGCCGTCCTCGGTGCCCGGCTCCGAGCCACCGCTTCGGGGCACGGCCACCGCACGCGGTCCCGGCCGCATGTCACATATGCGCCGGTTTCGCGGTCTCAACTGAGGGGCCTCGGCCCCTGCTCGCGAAGACGAGGCGGGATCGCGCTGAAGGAGGAGACGGCGCCATGTACTGGCGTGAACGGGCAGCCTGTCGGGGCGTGGACACGGAATTGTTCTTTCCCATAGGAAACAGCGGCCCGGCGACGCTCGCACAGATCGATGAGGCCAAGGCCGTGTGCGGCCGTTGCCCGGTCGTCGAGCAGTGCCTGAAGTGGGCCACGGAAGGGGGCGAGGTCGGTATCTGGGGCGGGATGACGGACAGCGAACGCTGCGCGATCAGGCGGCGTGGGGCCCGTCAGGACAGGGACACGGTCGCCACGACAAGGTGAGGGTGTCCCTGCGCACTACCGGTGCGGTGACGCCTCATGCCCGGTGTGTGGCCAGATAGGGCGCGAGTTTGGCCGGGCTGAGTACCCACATGAGACGTTCGATGCCGCGTGCCGAAACGTCCGCGCACAGCAGGGCCACCGGCTTGCCCTGAGCGGACACGAGGACCGCCGGCCGCCCGTTGGCCTCGACCCAGTGAACCTCGGTGTGAGGCCAGAAACGCGGGCGGAAGGCGACGATGTACTTGGAGACGTGCAGCCGCCCGACCACCGGGATCCTGCTCGCCCCCCGCATGCCTCCGCCGTCCGCGTAGCTGACCACGTCCGCCGTGAGGACGTCCTCGAGCACCGACAGGTTGCCCGTCTGCGCCGCGGCGAGGAACGCCTCCAGCAGGCGCCGGTGGGCGGCCGTGCTGACCGGCTCCCTGCGCTGGGCCGACAGATGCTTGCGGGCGCGGCTGACCAGCTGGCGCGTGTTGGCTTCGCCGGTCTCCAGGATGTCCGCGATCCGCTTGTACGGGTAGTCGAAGGCCTCCCTGAGAACGTAGGCGGCCCGCTCCACGGGGTTCAGCTTCTCCAGAAGGAAGAGAACAGCCATGTCGAGCGCCTCGGCCCGCTCCGCGCCCAAGTGCGGGTCCGCGCTGGTGTCGACCGGCTCGGGAAGCCACGGTCCGGTGTAGGACTCACGCCGCATCCTGGCCGATTGGGCGAGGTTGATCGCGAGGCGGGTGGTGATGGTCGCCAGGAACGCCGGCGGCTCCTCTATCACCGAGCGGTCGGTCTTCTGCCACCGCAGCCATGCCTCCTGGACGATGTCCTCGGCCTCCTCCGCGCTGCCGAGTATCCGGTAGGCGATGCCGAACAGCCGGGGACGCGCTGCGATGAAGTCTTTCGAGGCCTGCTCGAGGGAGCCTGCATCATCACTGGCGTGCATCATGTCCTCCGGCGCTTGATCACCATGCTACAAGCCGCCGCAGCACGGTGCGCGCCGCTGAGTGCGGAGCGCCGCGGGACCGCGCCGGCTGCGCCGATGGCCGCCGGGCGGCTGTGAGCGAAGAGCCCGCCGCCGCCCGGGCGGGCACCGTGTCACAGGTCGGAGCGCCGCTCGGTCAAATGCCTGAAAGGTGCATATCGGGTCCGCATCGCAGTGCTGTCGACGTCTCGGCTCGCGCCGAGGCGCCAGTCGTTCCGGCACTCGGCGCCGCCTTGCCCTTTCCCGCACCTGCCGAGGAGATATCCATGACGACCACCGACGTCACAGTGCGTAATCAGTTGGCCACGGAGGAGTCGCGGGAGCTGGCGGCTGCACTGCTCGATGACCAGGGGACGGTCATTGCGTGGACACCGGACGCCGAGCGACTCGTGGGGTACGCGGCCGAGCACGTGGTGGGCAAGTCCGCCGCAGTCGTCCTGTCCTGCGAACAGGCGCCGACCGCGCCGGCGTTCATCGCGCAGTGCAGAGCGCGCAGCGGGTGGTCGGGCAGGACGGCGGTGCGCCACCGAGACGGCCACATGTTCGACGTCAGCCTGCGGGTGTCGAAAATGTGGGGCAAGGACGACAGAGTCGGGTGGCTGGTGTCCGTGGGTGACTCCGGCACGCACTCCTCGGGAGCGGTTGACGGATCGGTGCAGGAGGCGCTGCTTGCCCGAGCGCCGATCGGGATCGTCCTCCGCGACACCGAACTGCTGTGCACCTGGGTCAACGACACGATGGAGCGGTACGACGGCATCTGCCGGGAACGACGGCTCGGGCGTCCCCTCTTCGAGGCGTGGCCCAACGCCAAGATCGAGTCGCTGGAGGCGGTGATGCGGCAGGTGCTCGGGTGCGGCAGCACCACGATCCACGAGTTCCGCAGGTGGCTGCCCACCGGCCCGCGCCGTGAGCACACCTTCGCGGGCTCGTTCTCCTGTCTCCAAGGTGCCGACGGCCGGCCTCTGGGACTCTGCGCCATCAGCGTCGATGTCACCGAGAGCCGGCGGGCGCGTGAGCGTTTCAGCCTCCTCGGCGAGGCGACGTCGCGACTCGGCGGCTCCCTGGACGTGGAGCAGACCAGCCAGGAACTGGCCGATCTCGCCGTGGCGCTGTTCGCCGACTTCGCCGCGGTCGACCTGGAGCACTCGGTGCCGTTCGGGAAAGGGCCCCCGGTCCACTTCGGCTCGACGCGCGAAGGCCTGCCGAGGCTCCGGCGTTCCGCCCTGTCCTCCATCCGTGAGGGCGTTCCGGAGGCGGCGTGGGCGCGCGGCGAACCGGTCCATCTTCCGCCCGACTCACCTCTGACCGAGGTGCTGCGCACGGGGAGTTCCCACCTGGAGCCGATCCTGAACATTGGTTCGGGCACATGGGTGGACGAGGACCCGACGCGGGCGGTGAAGATCCATGAGAACGGCATGCATTCTTTGATGGTCGTGCCCATCCAGGCGCGGCGCGCCCTGCTGGGATTCGCCGTGTTCATGCGTACCGAAAACCCGGTGCCGTTCCAGGAGTTCGACCTGCTGCTCGCCGAAGAACTCGTCCGTCGCGCCGCGGTGTCGCTGGACAACGCTCGCCTGTACGTCCGGGAGCACAACACCGCGCTCGCGCTCCAACGCAACCTGCTGCCGCACCGCTTGAGGGGCGGCAAGGCGGTCGACGCGGCATCGCGCTACCTGCCCGCCGACGTGGACAGCGGTGTAGGGGGTGACTTGTTCGACGTGATCCCGCTGTCGGGTGCGCGCGTCGCCCTCGTCGTCGGCGACGTGGTCGGGCACGGGCTGCACGCCGCCGCCGCGATGGGCAGGCTGCGCACGGCCATCCACACCCTCGCCGACATGGAGCTGTCACCCGCCGAACTGCTGGCCCATCTCGACGACACGGTCCAGCGACTGGCCGAGGAGGACGCGGGCGCCCCCGATCAGTCTCCCGCGGTGGTGGGCGCCACATGTCTCTACGCCGTCTACGACCCGGTCTCCCGCAAGTGCACCATGGCACGGGCCGGGCATCCGCCGCCGGCGATCATCGATCCGCAGGGCCAGGTCAGCTTCCCCGACCTTCCCACCGGTACCCCGCTCGGCCTCGGTCTCGGGATCCCGTTCGAGGCCGTGGAGCTGGAGCTGCCCGAGGGAAGTCTCCTCGCCCTGTACACCGACGGCCTGATCGAGTCCCGCGACCACGACATCGACGTGGGAATGCGTCGCCTGGCTGCCGCCCTGGCGCAGCCCGCCGACTCCCTCGATGACCTCTGCGTCCGCGCGACGCAGATCCTTCCGGGGCAGGCACCGTCCGACGACGTCACCCTGCTGCTGGTCCGCACCCACGGCCTCGCACCCGCGCGGGTCGCCGCCTGGGCCCTGCCGGGTGACCAGACGGCCGTCCGCGACGCCCGGCGCCTGGTGGCCCGGCAGCTGGCCGACTGGGGCCAGGAGGGCCTCGAGGACTCCACCAAGCTGATCGTCAGTGAACTGGTCACCAACGCCGTCCGCCACGGAACCGGCCCGATCGTGCTGCGCTTGATCCAGCATGACGTGCTGACCTGCGAGGTGTTCGACACCAACGCCGGCTCCCCACGTCCACGCCGTGCACGGACCGTCGACGAGAGCGGCCGCGGCCTCTTCCTGATCGCCCAGCTCTCGCGCAGGTGGGGCACCCGCCGCGTCGTGGGAGGCAAGGTGGTCTGGGCGGAGGAGGAGCTGGTCGGCGCGGCATGACCGGGGGAGGGGCCGGTGCCGTACCTCCACGCCCGCGAGAGCCCCCGGATTCTGGCGTTGGCCCACGGGAGGCAGGGCGGTCCTGGAATCTCTTGCGAGGCAGAAGGCGCACGGCTCGTCACGGATGCGGACGGGTCCGGTGCGCCGGAGTGCGAGCCGTGGCCGAAGGGCGATGGCCCGTCGGTACCGGGCAAGGCCCTCGGAGGTGTGGTGAAGTGCGAGCCGGGGCAGCCGATGCTCACGCTCGTCGACGAGGAAGAGCTGAAGGAGCGGGCGCACCTGCGCGCCCCGCGTCCCACCGGGGACTGACACGGCCGTGGACAGGGTGCCGTCGGCGGCTTCCCGGCTCTGCTGACCGGGACCGCGCCACCCGCGGCAGCCGGGGGTGCGCGGATCAGCCGCTGCCCAGCGCCGCGAGCAGCCGCGCGCACCGGGCCGTCATCTCCGCCGCGCTCTGCTGCGGGTGATCCGACCACCAGCGCATGACCGCGGTCACGGCGTACTGCCAGACGTGATTGAGGAGTTGGTGGTCGAGCGGGTCGTCGTGTCCGGCGCGGGCCAGGAGCTGTGTGGCGCCCGCGGCGCCCATGGTGGCGAGCCGTACGCGGTAGTGGTTGACGGCCTCGCGCATCTCACCGGCCGGTGGCAGCGCCGGGTCGTAGAGGACGGACCAGGCGTGCCGGCACCTCTCGACCGTGGTGAAGATCGCGGAGAGGGTGTCCAGCGCGTGGTGGGCCGAGCCACTGCGGGAGCCGGAGGCGGCCACGGCCTCCACCAGCAGGCCGCCGACCCGGTGGACGCAGGCCAGGTACAGGCCGTCCTTGGAGCCGAAGTAGCTGTAGACCAGCGGTTTGGAGATTCCCGCGCGGTGTGCGACGGCGGCGACGGACACGCCCGCGTAGCCGTGCCTGCCGAACTCCTCCACGGCTGCGTCGATGATCTGTCTCTCCCGGTCGGCGCGGGAGACGCCCTTGGTTCCGGCCTTGCCCATGGCGTGCACCCTAGCCCATGATGTGACCCGTCGGTAATTTACCGATGGGTCACTTCAAGGGAGTGCGCGGGCATGACGCGATCGTGGTGGGGATGGGGAAACGTCGAGGACGCCGTACGCGGCGGCGAGCTCCAGGCGCTGCTGGACCGCGTCCGGGTGCTGATGCCGGGTGACCTGACCGATCACGAGCCGCCGGACATCGCCTCGCTCGGCCTGCCCCGGCCCCGCGTGACCGCACCGGCCGCGCTCGCCGGGCTGTGCTCCGCCGACCCGGCCGACCGCGCCGCGCACGCGCACGGCAAGGCATACCGGGATGTGGCGCGCAACCTGCACGGGGATCTGCGTCATGTGCCGGACCTCGTCGCCAGGCCCCGCGACGAGCGTGACGTGACCGACCTCCTCGACTGGTGCACCCGCGAGGGCATCGCAGTGATCCCCTACGGCGGAGGCAGCTCCGTGGTCGGTGGCGTCGAGCCCCGGTGCGCCGACCACCCCGGCGTGGTCACCGTCGATCTGGGCCGGCTGGACCGGGTTCTGGAGATCGACCCGACCAGCCGGGCCGCACGGATCCAGGCCGGCGTGCTCGGCCCTCAACTGGAGAGCCAGCTCAGAGGCCGCGGACTGACCCTGCGTCACTTTCCGCAGTCCTTCGAGTTCTCCACGCTGGGCGGCTGGCTCGCCACGCGCGCCGGCGGTCACTACGCGACCCTGTACACGCACATCGACGACCAGGTCGAGTCGATGCGGGTCGTCACACCGAGCGGCGTCAGCGAGTCCAGGCGGCTGCCGGGCTCCGGGGCCGGGCCGTCACCGGACCGGCTCTTCCTGGGCAGCGAGGGAACGCTCGGCATCATCACCGAGGCGTGGATGCGTCTGCAGGAGCGCCCGCGCTGGCGCGCCCGGGCGTCGGTGCGGTTCGGCGACTGGACATCGGCGGTGGCGGCCACCCGGGCGATCGCGCAGAGTGGACTGCACCCCGCCAACTGCCGCCTCCTCGACACGGCAGAGTCGTTGATCAACGCGGGCGTGAGCGTCGGCGGCGGCCTGCTCGTCCTCGCCTTCGAGTCGGCGGATCACCCGGTGCACCACCGTCTGGAGCGGGCCTTGGAACTGTGCCGCGACCACGGCGGCAAGCCGTCCGCCGACACCGGCGGCCCCGCGCGGGAAGCGTCCGCCGAGGACTCCTCCGGCCCGGACGCCGCGGAGTCCTGGCGCTCGGCGTTCCTGCGGATGCCCTACCAGCGCGACGCGCTGGCCCGCCGTTCCGTGATCGCCGAGACGTTCGAGACGGCCTGCACCTGGGACCGATTCGACGCGCTCCACCAGGCGGTCACGCAGGCGGCCCGGCAGGCCATCTTCGAGGTGGCCGGAACCGGGGTGGTCACCTGCCGGTTCACCCACGTCTACCCGGACGGACCGGCACCCTACTTCGGCGTGTACGCACCCGGCCGCTGGGGCAGCACCGTGGCCCAGTGGGACCACATCAAGGCCGCGGTGTCCGAGGCCATCGAGACGCACGGCGCCACGATCACCCACCACCACGCCGTCGGCCGCGACCACCGCCCCTGGTACGACCGCCAGCGCCCCGACCCCTTCGCCGCCGCGCTGACCGCCGTCAAAACCGCCCTGGACCCGGCCGGCGTCCTCAACCCCGGAGTCCTCCTCCCGGCGCCGTGAGCCGTCTGCGGGGCCTGGTGTCAGACCCTGCCGATACGGTCGTCGCATGAGAGCTTCCGGAACGTTCACCGTCACAGCGTTCGTCCCGACCGGGCTGACACCGGAACCGGCCGTGGCGACCGGGCTCCCGGTCGGTATGGCAACGATGGAGAAGCAGTTCGACGGCGAGGTCGCCGGCCGCTCGGCGACCCTGTTCACCGCTGCCTACGACCAGACGACCGGCGTGGGCACCTATGTGGCCATGGAGTCGTTCGAAGGCTCGCTCTGCGGCCGGGCCGGCGCCTTCAACTTCGTGCACTCGGCGACGACCTCCGGCACCGATCGCGCGGCGGAGTTCTTCACGATCGTGCCCACGAGCGGCACGGGAGGCCTGGCCGGGATCTCCGGTGCCGGGGGGCTGGCCGTCGACGCCGATGGAACGCATCGCATCTGGTTCGACTACCAGTTGGGATGACCGGACGGAGGGCGCCGCGGCGTCCGTCACGCCGCCGCAGGCTCACGGGTGGGTGGGGCGCAATGCGACGGTCGCCGCCGTCCGCCCTCGGCATCGCGCTAGCGGTGCTCGGGGTTCTCGTGGTCGCTGCGGCAGCCGGCGTCCCAGGCACTGCGCTGGTTGCCGTAGGCGGGGATGCCGCCGAGGTCCTTGAGCGCGCGGGCCAGGTGCAGCAGGTTCCAGGTCATGAACGTGGTGTTGCGGTTGGTGAAGGCGTTCTCGGGGCCGCCCGAGCCGGGATCGAGGTAGGAAGGGCCGGGGCCCGCCTCGCCGATCCATCCGGCGTCCGCCTGGGGAGGGATCGTGTATCCCAGGTGCTGCAGACTGTAGAGCACGTTCATGGCGCAGTGCTTGACGCCGTCCTCGTTGCCCGTGATCAGACAGCCGCCGACGCGGCCGTAATAGGCGTACTGACCGGCTTCGTTGAGCAGGCTGGAGCACGCGTAGAGGCGCTCGATCACCTGCTTCATCACGGAACTGTTGTCGCCCAGCCAGATGGGACCGGCCAGCACGAGGATGTCCGCCGCCAGGACCTGCCGGTACAGGTCCGGCCAGGCGTCCCGCTCCCAGCCGTGCTCCGTCATGTCGGGCCACACACCGGTGGCGATGTCGTGATCAACTGCCCGCACCACGTCGACGTGCACGCCCTGCGCGTCCATGATGGCGGTGGTGCGGTCGATCAGCCCCTGGGTGTTGCTCTTCTCCGGCGACCGCTTGAGGGTGCAGTTGATCACCATGGCCCGCAGGTCGTCGTACCGGGCCGGCGGCGCATCGGTGGCAGACGGCGAAAGGGTCACACAAGCCTCCTGGAGCCCTGCCGCCGCACGGTGCGCGGCGAAGCGTTCACAATCGGGGTCCAGCCTGCGAGGACACCGCGGCGGGCGCCAGCGCAGAGCCTCCGAATGGCACCATCGGACACGCGGCCGACGCCCGGGCGGCCGATCAGCCGCTCCGCCCGCCCGCTGAGGAATGGCGGGACGCGGCAGGGCGTGCCTACGGTCGTGGGGTGGGCACCGAACAGGCGACCGGGCCGCGGAGCGCGACGGCGGTGGAGGACGTCGCGCACCTGCTGGTGCGCTGTCTGCGCGCCGAGGGCGTCGAGTACGTCTTCGGGATCCCGGGCGAGGAGAACATCCGTTTCGTCGACGCCCTGGACGGCTCCGGCATTCGCTACATCCTGGTCCGCCATGAGCAGGCCGCCTCCTTCATGGCGGAGATATACGGCCGGCTGACCGGCCGGGCCGGGGTGTGCTCGGCGACTCTGGGGCCCGGCGCGATCAACCTTCTGCTGGGCACCGCGGACGCGACGACCAACAGCGCACCGATGATCGCCCTGTCCGCCCAGGGCTCACTGCGCCGCATCCACAAGGAGTCGCACCAGGTGATCGACCTCGTGTCGATATTCGCCCCGGTCACCCAGTGGGCAGCCCATGTCACCTGCCCGGACGCGGTGCCGGAGATGACCCGCAAGGCGTTCAAGACCGCGCAGAGCGAGCGCCCCGGCGCGGTGTTCCTCGCGGTGCCGGAGGACATCGAAGCAGAGAGCCCGACGCAGTCGCTGATGCCCCTGCAGATCGACACGGTGCGCGCCGACGCACCGTCAACCTCTCAGATCGCACGGGCAGTCGACGTGCTCACTGCCGCGCGTCACCCCGTCGTGCTGGCGGGGCACGGCGCGGCCCGGTGCGGCGCCTCGGACGCCCTGATCCGCTTCGCCGAGCGGCTGAACGTCCCGGTCGCGACCACGTTCCACGGCAAGGGCGTGTTCCCCGACGACCATCCGAACGCCCTCGGCGCGGTCGGGTTCATGCGCCGCGACTACGGCAACTTCGGCTTCGACCGTGCCGATGCCCTGATCTGCGTGGGCTACGAGATCCAGGAGTTCGACCCCGTCAAGATCAACCCGGACGGCGACAAGCGGATCGTGCACCTGCACCGGTTCCCCGCCGAGGTGGACGCACACTACCCCGTCGCCGTGGGCATCGAAGGCGATCCCTCCCAGGCGCTGGACGCACTCGGCGCGGCACTGCCGAAGGGCCTCACCTACGACCCGTCGAGCAGCGCGAAGATCCGCACGCTGCTCGACGAGGAACTCGCCTACGGCCGCGACAACGAGGCGTTCCCCCTGGTGCCGCAGCGTGTGGTGGTCGATGTGCGCACCGCGCTCGACCGGCGGGACATCGTGCTGGCCGACACCGGCGCCGGGAAGATGTGGATGTCCCGCCTCTATCCGACCTACGAGCCGGACACGTGCCTGGTCTCCAACGGGCTGTCGAGCATGGGGTTCGCGCTGCCTGGCGCCATCGCCGCCAAGCTGGCCCGGCCGGACCGGCGGGTGCTGGCGATGACGGGTGACGGCTCGTTCCTGATGAACTCGCAGGAGTTGGAGACCGCCGTCCGCGAGCGCGTACCCCTGGTCGTCCTCGTCCTCGTGGACCAGGAGTACGGGCTGATCACCTGGAAGATGGAACTCGAACTCGACCGCCACAGCCACACCCGGTTCACCAACCCGGACCTGGTCGCCTACGCCGAGAGCTTCGGCGCGCGCGGCCACAGGATCGAGAACGCCGGCCAACTGCTGCCCGTGCTCCGCAGCGCCCTCGACGACGACACGGTCTCCGTGATCGCCTGCCCCGTCGACTACACCGAGAACCTGCGCCTGACCGACCGGCTGGGCAACCTCACCGGCCCGTTCTGACGGCGACCCTCGCGCGCGGCACCGGGACAGGGTCAGCGAGCCGCATGTGGTGGGGTGCCGCTCCGGCGGACGGCGAGCAGCGCACCATGATGCACTTCGGCTTCCAGGTGGGCGACCTGGACGAGGCGGTCGCTGAGGCCGTGGCCAGGGGAGCGTCACTGGCGCCGCATCAGCCGCGCGCGGACGTGCGCGGGCTGTTCGACCCGGCCGGCCACCCGTTCTGCCTGCGCCGTGATCACGCGTAGGCAGGGGATACCTTCGACGAGCGCCTTCACGTGCGCGTTTCAGGCTGCCGCCTGGCCGTCGAGGGGAATGCCCAGGTGGCCGGCCACGCTGCTGAGGGCGGGTCCCAGGGGGAGGCCGACCCGCGTGCGGGCGTGCCGGTCGCCCCGGGTGGGGGCCAGGTTGACGATCAGCACAGGTTTTCCTGCCTCGGCTGCCTGGCGGACGAACCGGAGCCCGGACATCACCGTCAGTGAGGAGCCGAGGACCAGGAGCGAGGCAGCCTCACGGACCAGGGTGCGGCAGTGCTCGACCCGTCCCGGCGGTACGTTCTCGCCGAAGAACACCACGTCCGGTTTGAGGATGCCGCCGCAGATCGTGCAGGGCAGGACGCGGAAGTCCCCGACCTGTTCGTCGGTGAGGTCGGCGTCGCCGTCCGGGTTGATGCCGGCAGCCACCGGCTCGAAGCCCGGATTGGCCGCCTCCAGTCGCCTGGCGAGGTCGCGGCGTGGGCTGAAGGCGCCGCAGGAAAGGCAGACGACACGGTCCAGGCTTCCGTGGAGTTCCACGACAGCCTCACTGCCGGCGGCCTGGTGCAGCCCGTCGACGTTCTGAGTGATCACGCCCGAGAGCAGGCCGTGCTGCTCGAACGCGGACACGGCCCGGTGGCCGGCGTTGGGGCGGGCGCGGCCGAACGTGCGCCAGCCGAGGTGGCTGCGCGCCCAGTACCGCCGCCGGGCCTGGTCGTCGGCGGTGAAGTCCTGGTAGGTCATCGGGGTGTGCCGGCTCAGGCTCCCGCCCTCACCCCGGTAGTCGGGGATCCCCGACTCCGTGGAGATGCCCGCCCCGCTGAGCACCAGCACGCCGCCTGCGCTCAGCGCATCGGCGACCGGCTGCAGATCCGTGGTGCCCGGCGGCAGATCCTCGGCGGGGGTCCAGCTCAGAGTGGGGCGCGTACGCATGCCGCAAGGATACGGAACAGGCCGCGATGGGTCGTTCCTCCAGGTCAGCGCTTGGCGCACCGTGCCCGTGCCACCGCGCAGCAGCGGTCCGGGAACTCCTCCGCGAGCGTGTGGTCCAGGGTCGATCGGCGGCTGAAGGCCGGCTCCGCGACAGGCAGGCCAGCAGACAGGGCGGGACGGCGTGCGCGGGCCTTCCACGCCTGCTGCGCGGCACAGGCGCCGGTGCCGCTCGCCGCGTGGATCACCCCGAGGCGGCGCGTTGACGCTCTGCCGGCTCAGGGTTCGCGTCAGTGTGCGCCGGTCTCGACGGAGGATGCGGCCGCCGCTGCTGCTTTGGGCGAAGAGTCGTCGGCCTGCCGCAGTTCGGCGAGGAGCTGGTTGCGCCCGGCCAGCAGCTCGGTCAGGATGCGGCGCGCCGCACGCAGGAGCTCGGCCACATCGCCGCCGGCGAGTGCGTATGTCACGGTGGAGCCCTCTCGCGTGGACACGACGATGCCCGCGCGGCGCAGGACGGCCAGCTGTTGCGAGAGGCTGGAGGGCTCGATCTCGATATCGGCGAGCAAATCCCGCACGGGTACCGGGCCGTGCTGCAGCAGTTCCAGGACCCGGATGCGCGTGGGGTGCCCGAGCATGCGGAAGAACTCTGCCTTGGCTTGATAAAGAGGGACCTGCATAGCGCTCTTCCTGCCTGTCGCGGTGGCCTCCCATGGCGCGGCCGTGCCTGAGGGAACGGCCGCGCCATGATCCTGCCTGTTCATCCTTCTCGGTCCTGGCGGCTCTCGTTCATGAATTGTCGTCCTCTCCATGTGACGGCTTGAAGAAGTCTTCAATTGGTGAGCTTGCGTCAGCCCGGACCTCAGGCGTGCCTAGACCTCGAGTTGTCCTTCGATCTTCTTGAGCTGATGGCGGGCCATGGCCAGGTTGGAGCGGGCCCTGTCCATCACGAGGTAGAGGAACAGCCCGTTTCCGTCCCGGCCGGTCACCAGCCGGATGAGGTGGTACTGCGTCCCCAGCGTGATCAGGATGTCCTCGATCTGGCTCTTGAGCCCGAGAAGCTCCATGGTGCGCACCTTGGCGCGGATCACGTCCGTGTTCCCGGCCGATGCGACGGTCAGGTCCAGGTCCTTGCCCCCGCCCAGGGTGCCGAGGGCCATGCCGCTGGTGTAGTCGACGACGGCGGCCCCCAGCGCCCCCTCGATCCCGGCCATCATTTCCTTCAGTGCCACTTCCACAGTCGCCATCGGCGCCCTCCCCTTGGTTCTCGACTTCGGCCGGCTCCGCTTCCGGACCCGCCCGGTCACCGCACCGTATGTGTCGCGACCCCGCCCGAGAGGTGCCCTGTTCGAGACCGCCCCAAGATGATCGGGAAGCCGTTCAATGCGGTAATCCGCTGATCGGAGTTGCCGTGTCGACGGAGGCGGTATGCCCCGTGACCGGCCTCCGCCGGTCAGCCGCCGCCCGGAAGACCTTCTACCGCGGGCACGGTCGGCTCGCCGGCGCTGCCAGGGCCGTAGGGAGGAGCGGATCGGGGCACGGGGGTACGTTCTGAACGCCCTCGTCCGGTTCAACACCAGGGGACCGAACACGTGGCGCGCGCGTTCCGGCTGCGATGCCGGGACGGCGCGTGTTCGTCAGGGTGTCTTCGGGTCCGGGACGTCCGCCGGCCTGTCCTGACCTGTGCCGGCGGACTCGCTGTGTGCGAGTGCGGCGAGGAGCCGCAGTTTCTCGTCGCTGTCGCTGTCCTTGTCGGGGTAGTAGACGACGAGGATGACATCGTCGATGGGGAGTTTGTCCCGGTGGAGGCGTAGTTCACCGACGACCGGGTGGTGGACCGTGGTCGTGCCCCCGTCGAGAGCGCGGACGTCGTGGCGGGCCCACAGGGTACGGAACCGCTGGCTGGACAGCGCGAGTTCTCCGACGAGCTCGACGTAGCGGGGGTTGTCGGTGTCGTCTCCGATGGTGGTGCGCAGGGCGGCGACGAAATCAGCGGTGGCTTTCGTCCAGTCCTGGTGGAAGGCTCGTTCCTCGGGGTCCAGGAGGAGGGAACGCAGCCGGTTGTGGCCGGGCCTCAGCCGGGGGGAGAGCGCGACGGCCATGGCGTTGGAGGCCAGGACGTCGAACGCGCGCCCTTCGACGAACGCGGGGATCTGGAGGTGGGCGAGCAGCTGGTGCACCCGCGCCGGCACGTGCTCGGGCCGCTTGCGGCGTGGCGCCCTGGGGCGTGCGGCTGCGAGGCCGAGCAGATACGCCCGTTCGACGTCGTCGAGCTGCAGGACCCGCGCGAGCGATTCGAGCACCTGCGGTGAGGGGTTCTTGTCACGGCCCCGTTCCAGGCGCAGGTAGTAGTCGGGACTGATGCCGGCGAGCAGGGCGACCTCCTCGCGGCGCAGGCCGGGCACGCGGCGGTTGCCGCCGGACGGAATACCTGCCTGTGCCGGGGTGACCAGCTCCCGCCGGGCACGAAGGTAGCTGCCGAGCCGGTTGCCGGATTCCTCGTCCTTCATACCGACACCGTAATGCGGCGCGCGTGTCTCAACGGGGGCCCTGGCAGGACCAGGGACGACGGGGGCCCTGCCACACCCGGCGAAGGCCGTCAAGACTGGGTGACGCCCTCGTGAAAGAGACAGGGAACATCACTGTCCGCGCCGGGACGGGACTGCACGCCGTCGGCGCCTTGACTGAAGGGAAGATCTCGTGGATCTCTCCAACCGCACCGTTCTCGTCGTCGGCGGAACCTCGGGCATCGGGCGGGAGCTGGCCCGCCGGTTCGCCGCGGCGGGCAGCACCGTGGCCGTCGGCGGCCGCAGCCCTCAGGCACTGTCGGAACTCGCTGGGCAAGGCTTCGGCACGTTCGGTGTCGACGTCACGGACAGTGCCTCCGTCGCTTCCTTCCGTGATGCCGTGCTCGCCCGGTACCACGGCCTGGACACCGTGGTGACCATGTCCGGGGTCATGCTCATGGAGGACCTGCGAGACCCCGCGCACTTCGAGGCGGCGGCGACGACGATCGACACCAACCTGCTCGGCACCATCCGGGTCATCGACGCCTTCACCCCCCACCTGGTCCAGCGGGGCGCCGGCACCTTCATCACCGTCACCTCCGGCATCGCCTTCCTGCCGTTCCCGCCCATGCCCAGCTACGCCGCCTCGAAGGCCGCGGTGCACGCCTACTCGGAGGCACTGCGCGCGCAGCTCGACGGCACCGGCGTCGGCGTCGTCGAGCTCGTCCCCCCGGCCGTCGCCACGGCGGGGCAGGAGAAGGTGAACCCGCACGCGCTGCCCCTCGACGACTTCGCCACCGAGGTCATGCACTTGCTCTCGGAGAACCCCACCCCTCGCGAGATCCTCGTGAAGGGCGTCCTCATGCACCGCTGGGCCGAGCGCGACGGTACCTACGACGACCTCGTCGCACAGCGCTCCCAGGCGCTGGCCATGCTCCCCGGCCGCCGGCGCTGACGTCCTCTCCCCCCTCCCTCGCTTCGCGCACCCGGGCGGCACAGGGGCAGCCACGCGTGCTGCTCCGAAGCCCCCTGTCCGATCACGCGAACCGGCGGACCGGACTGCTCGTCCTCGCTGCTCCGCGGCGACGTCCCGGCGGTGGCTCGCACATCAACACGGTGAAGCCACCGCCGGGCTGAGGGCCCGAGCGCCCACGCCCCGCGCGTCGGGGCGGGCCGCACCGTCACTTGATGCCCGTCGTGGCCACTCCCTGCACGATCTGGCGCTGGAAGACGAGGAACACGGCGATCAGCGGGAGGAACCCCAGGACCGAGGAGGCCATCACCTCGGCGTACTGGATGTTGCTGTTGCTGACCAGGGAGGCGAGGCCCACCGGGATGGTCTGGGACTTGGTCTGGTTGAGGACCAGGAGAGGCCAGAGGAAGGAGTTCCAGGTGGTGATGAAGGTCAGGATGGCCACCGTGGACAGGGCGGGCCGGCAGATGGGCATGCAGACGCGCGCGTAGACGCGCCACCAGCTCGCCCCGTCGATGCGGGCGGCCTCGATCAGCGCGACGGGGATGCCGCGGAAGAACGACTGGAAGACGAAGACCGAGATCGGCGCCGCGACCGAGGGAAGGACCAGAGCCCAGAAGGTGCCGAGCAGGTGGAAGGACCGGTACTCGACGAACTGCGGCAGCACGAGCGCCTCGCTCGGCAGCATCAGCCCCGCGGCCACCAGGGCCAGCACCGTGGCCCGGCCGCGGTAGCGCAGGAACGCCAGGGCGAAGCCGGCCATGGAGCAGAAGACCACGGTGAAGAGCACGGCCAGGGCCGAGATGACCAGGCTGTTGAGGTACCAGGTGCCGACCGGGTGGTTGTCCCACGCGGAGGCGTAGGCGTGCAGGGACCAGCCGCCCGCGAACGGTGACGTCGGGTTCTGGGTGATGGATCCGTCGGAGCGCAGCGAGGTGGCGATCGCCCAGGCGAAGGGCACCAGCCAGATCAGGGCGAACAGGGTGAGGCACACGGCGCACAGCCGGTTGAAGAGCTTCGCGCCGTCGACGGCGGGCACGCCCTTCGTCCTTGCGGGCCGCGGCTGGGTGATGGTGGTCATGGATCCTCCGCTCAGGCCGCGGTGCCGGTCGCGCGTCGGCGTCGCAGCCCGTACCAGGCCGCCGAGACCGCGACGATGATGACGAAATAGACCAGGGTGGCGGCAGCGCCGTAGCCGCCCCGGTAGGAGGTGAAGCCGGTGTCGTAGATGTACTCGATGACCGGGCGGGTGGATTGGTTCGGCCCGCCGGCGAGGAGCAGGTAGATCTGGTCGAAGACCTTGAGCGAGGCGAGGATCTGCAGGATCAGCACCAGGCTGGTGGTCCGGCCGAGCAGGGGGACCGTGATGTGGCGGATCTGCTGCCAGGGGCCAACCCCGTCGATGGCCGCCGCCTCGTGGACGTCCGGTGGGATGTCCTGGATGGCGGCGGTGTACAGGACGAAGTTGAAGCCGAAGGTCCACCACAGGGTCATCAGCGTCACGGCGGTCCAGCCGCCCGAGGTGCTGCCGATGAAGTCCGGCACCGGAAGTCCCACGGCGCCGAAGACCTTCGGGAGGAGCCCGATCTGCGGGGTGTACATCCACAGGAAGATCAGGGCGACCACGGACGAGGGCACGACGTACGGCGCGAAGAACGCCAGGCGGTACAGGACGCGGCCGCGCCGGACGCGGGAGGCGAGGACGGCGCCGGCGAGCGCCAGGACGACCAGTGGCGGTGTGGTCAGCAGGGTGAACAGCACCGAGTGCCACAGGGCGTCCCAGAACTGCGGGTCCGTGACCACCTCGGAGTAGTTCGACAGGCCGACCCAGTCGCCCGGACCGCTCTTGACGGTGGTGGTGTTGAAGAAGCTCATCACCACACCCACGAGCAGCGGACCGACCAGGAACACCACGTAGATCACGAGGAACGGCGCGGTGAGCAGCGCGCCGGCCCGGCGCTCGGAGCGGGGCGGCCGGTCGGGGGGCGGGGCAGCCGTGGATGCCGTGGGTGCCGGTCGGGTCGGGACGGCGGTCGTCATGGTGGCTGTCTCCTACTTCATCGTGACCGGCGGTCGGGCCGTGGTGAACCGCTTCAGGTCGGAACGCAGGCTGGACACGGTGCCCTTGGGGGTGAGCCGTCCGGCGATGGCCTCGATGATCGTTCCGCCGATGACGCTCTGGAAGTCCGAGCCCGCGCCGGTGTACCAGGCCGCGGGGTCGTAGTGGGCGTTGAAGGCGGCCTGCACGTAGTTGCGCTGCGGCGACTGGTCGAGGAACGCCTTGCTGCGCTGGGTGGGCAGCCAGGCGGGGATGTGGCCGCCCTCGGCCCATACGGCGCTGTTGTCGAGCAGGCTCTTGATGAAGAGGGCGGCGTGGTGGGTGCGGGTCTGCGAGCGCCTGTCGTTGCGCGGGACGACCAGGGCGTGCGAGTCGGCGTACGCCACCGGCTTGGGACCCAGCAGCGCCGGGAAGGGTACGACGTCGAAGCGGAGGCCCTTGACCTGCCGGTAGGAGGGGATCTGCCACTCGCCGTCGAAGAGGAATCCGGCCTTGCCGGTGCTGAACAGGGCGTTGGCTCCCGATCCGTTGAGGGTTCGCGGCATCAGCTCGCCGGCGGTGAGGCTCTGCATGAAGGCGACCGTCTCCTGCACCGCCTCGTCGTCGAGGGCGATTCTGGTGCCGGAGTCCGTGACGATGGGGCCGGCCAGACCGGAATAGATCGTGCTGAAGTAGCGCCAGGCCGTCGACGGATCGGCGATGATCGACATCACCGCGCCGTACTGGGCACCGCCCGCCGTCTTCATGGCCTTCACGGCGGCCAGGAAGTCCTCTGTGCCCTTCAGGGCGGTGAGACGGCCGCCGGCTGGATCGAGGAGGCCGGCCCTGCGGGCGAGGTCCACGTTGTAGTAGAGGACGAAGGGGTGGGTGTCGAGGGGCACCGCGTACGCCGTTCCCCGCAGCGAGGCCTTGTGCCAGGCAGCGGGGGTGAACCGGTCCGCGGCGACGTCCAGCCGGCCGACGCCGGTCCGCTCGATCGGCTCCAGCAGGCCGGAGGCCGCCAGGAGGGGAAGTCGCGAGAGGTGGACGATGCCGACGTCCGGGGGAGTGCCGCTCGCCGTGGCCAGGGCCAGCTTCGTGTAATACGGATTGCCCCAGGAGAGGACGGTCGCCTCGAGCGAGACGCCGGGGTGGCTCTTCTTGAACCTGTCCTCCATCGACACCATGTTGGCTCCGTCGCCACCGGTGAAGAGGTTCCAGAAAATGACGTCCGCGGTGTTCGGCTGTGTGCCCGCCAGACCGGACGCGAGCGGGGAGGAACATGCCGCCAGCCCTCCGGTCAGGGCGAGTCCACCGCCGAGGGCCAGGAACCGCCGGCGCGCCAGTGCTCCGCTCATAGGGTGTGCACCTCGTTGATTCGGGTGTGTCCTCGATGGCGCAGACCCTGGCATACGATTTACATCGATGCAATAGAGCGATGCGAAGAAGCCGCCTCCAGGACTCCGCCCGCCCGGTTCCCGGCGCGGGTCCCCGCGGTCCGGGCGACGGCGCTCCCGGGTGGGTCGTCAGGCCGGCGGCAACGGCGCCGCGCGGGACGCGAGTGCGCTGAACTGCCGTAAAAAACCCCGCCAGTCGTGGGTTCAGGATGCGGCGAGCACGCCGGGCCTCCGGTGCCGGCGGCGCCGGACGCGGTCACGCAGAGGCCCGGCGTCGGTACTGCGCCGGGGCCGCCACCGCGTCGCCGGTGGGGCCGTGCGGGCCTCTTACGACACTTGCATCGATGTAAATGATCACTCATGATGACAGGGCTTCGACCATGGCAAAAGCCGTCGCCGGGCCATCCGGCAGAAGGAGGATCCGTGAGGGCTACCGAGCAGGACGGGACGTATCCGAGGCCGATCCTGCGGCGGGAGCGGTGGCACAGCCTCGACGGCGTCTGGGAGTTCGGTTACGACGACGCGGACGAGGGCGAGCGCGCCGAGTGGTTCGCCGAGGGGGCGGCCGGCGGCTTCGACCGGGAGATCACCGTCCCGTTCCCACCCGAGGCCCCCGCCTCCGGCATCGGCGAGACCGCGCCGCACGCGGTGGTCTGGTACCGCCGCCGCATAGCCCACGAGGTCCTGGCGCCCGGCGGCGGTCGACGGGCGCTCGTGCACTTCGGAGCCGTCGATCACCGGGCGAAGGTCTGGCTGGACGGCCGGCTGGTGGCCGAGCACGTGGGTGGCCAGACGCCTTTCACCGCCGACGTGACCCATGCGCTGCGCCCCGGCGCCGACGAGCACCTGCTCGTCGTCCGCGCCGAGGACCAGCCCGCCGACCTCGCACAGCCGCGCGGCAAGCAGGACTGGCAGGACCGGCCGCACGAGGTCTGGTACGAGCGCACCACCGGCATCTGGCAGAGCGTGTGGACCGAGACGGTGGCCGCCCAGCACATCACCGACCTGGCCTGGATCCCGGACCCCGCGCGCGGCGTCCTGGCCGAGATCACGCTGGCGCGGGTCGCCCCGGTGACCGTGGAGATCGTACTGAGCCATGACGGCGAGGTACTGGCCGAGAGCACCAGCACGGTGCGCACGCCGCGCAGCCGCATCGACCTCGTCATCCCCGCCCTGCGCAACGGCATCGACCGCGAAGAACTGCTGTGGAGCCCCGAGCGGCCCACTCTGCTCGACGCGCGGGTGACTGTGCGCGACGCCGGCACCTCCGCGGCGCTCGACACGGTGCACAGCTACGTCGGCCTGCGCAGCGCGGGCGCGGGTCGCGGCGCCTTTCTGCTCAACGGCCGCCCCTACTACGTCCGTTCGGTGCTCAACCAGGGCTACCGCCCGGACACCCTCATCGCGAACACGGGGACCGCCGAACTGCGCCGCGAGGTGGAGCTGATCAAGGCGATGGGCTTCAACGCGGTCCGCATCCACCAGAAGGCCGAGGACCCGCGTTTCCTGTACTGGGCGGACCGGCTCGGGCTGCTCGTGTGGGGCGAGACCGGTGCCGCCTACGAGTTCGGCACCGAGGCGGTGGAGCTGCTCACCCGCGAATGGCTGGACATGGTCAGGCGCGACCGCAGCCACCCGTCGATCGTCACCTGGGTACCGGTCAACGAGAGCTGGGGCGCCTCGGACATCCCGCGCGACCCCGCGCAACGGCACTACTCCGTCGCCCTGGCCAATCTCACCCGGGCCCTCGACCCGACCCGGCCCGTGATGTCCAACGAGGGCTGGGAGCACACGGACAGCGACATCCTCGGCGTGCACGACTACTGCTCCGACCCCGAGGAGCTGACCCGGCGCTACGGTGACGCCGCCGCGTTCGACCGGCTGCTGGCCGGCCCCGGCCCGCAGGGACGCGTGCTGACGGTTGGTGCGGCGCAGGCCGAGCGATACGCCGCCGGCGCCGCCCCCTTGATGATCACCGAGTTCGGCGGCCTCTCGGTGCGCGCCGACGACGCCGACTTCTCCTACACCCGGACGGACTCCGCCGATCAGTACGCGGCCCTGCTGGGCGACATCTTCGCCGTGCTGCACGCGAGCCCGATCGTCGCGGGCTTCTGTTACACGCAGTTCATGGACACCGCCCAGGAGACCAACGGCCTGGTGTACGCCGACGGTTCGCCCAAGCTGCCGGTGGAGACGATCCGCCGCATCGTCCTCGGACGGCGGCCCCAGCCCGAGGACACACCACAGTCGTCTCAGGCCTGACCGCTCCCGGCGGCACCTCGGCCACCCGCCGCCGCGCTCCGCAGGCCCCGCCGCTCGTCGCAGGCCCGGGACGCGGCATCCGCCTCACATCGATACATCGATGTAATCTGCATCGCATGGTCGCCGGGGTCGCTCGGAACGGAGGCGTGCCGGCCGATAGGATCCCGCGACGGAAAGGAAGTGGAGCGTGGCGGCCAAGCCGAGGATCAAGGACGTTGCGGAGTACGCCGGCGTCTCCCCGAAGACCGTCTCCAACGTGATCAACAACTTTGAGCACGTGTCGGAGCGGACCAGGACCGCCGTCCAGGAAGCCATCGAAGCGCTCGGCTACCGGGTCAACCTCGCCGGCAGGCAGCTGCGCCAGGGCCGCACCGGCATGATCGCGCTGGCGGTTCCGGAACTGGACGTCGCCTACTTCTCCGAACTGGCCAAGCACGTCATGTCCGCCGCCGACCGGCACGGACGCACGGTGCTCCTGCACCAGACCGGCGGGGCGCGCGAGCGCGAACTGTCCGCCCTGCACGGGTTCGACGCCCACTTCACCGACGGGATCATCCTCAGCCCGCTGTCGCTGACGCCGCGCGACCTCGCCACGCGTGACGCGCGGCTGCCCGTCGTACTCCTGGGAGAGCGCCAGGCGCCGGGCGCCGTGGACCACGTGGGCATCGACAACGTCGCGGCCGCACGTGAGGCCACCGAGCACCTGATCGCCCGGGGGCGGCGCACCATTGCGATCGTCGGCGGTGCGGTGCGCGGCCAACAGGGCACCGACAGGCTGCGCACCAAGGGCTACCAGGCCGCCCTGCGCGCCGCCCGCATCCCTTTCACGCCGGATCTCGTGCTGCCCGTCGAGCACTACCACTGGCAGGACGGCGCCCGGGCGGCCGCCGCCGCGCTCGACCGGCGTCCCCGCCCGGACGCCCTCCTGTGCCTCAACGACCACCTCGCGCTCGGCGCGCTGCGGGCACTCCACGAAGCGGGCCTGCGCGCGCCGGACGACATGGACGTGGTGGGCTTCGACGACATCGAGGCGTCGCGCTTCAGCGTGCCGAGCCTGACCACCGTCGCCCCCGACAAGGAGGCCATTGCGGACATCGCGGTGTCCCTGCTCGTCGACCGGATCGACGGCCGGGGCCCGCACGACGCCATCGACCGCGTCGCCGGCCATCGACTGGCCGTGCGGGAGAGCACGGGACGCGGGATCTGACCGGCCGGGGTTCACGGACCGGGGCCGCGCCACCGGCCACACTCCCGTGGCCGACCGGCGGGGACGGCCATCGTCGTCGCACTCGGCGTGCCTCGCACCGCGCCGCCGCATACCGACATCGAGGAAGCGGGCACACCAAGGCAACGCCCGGCCTAGGCTCTCGGTCATGCCCGCACACCAGCCGTTCACCGTGGACCCCGGCGTCGAACTGCCGGTCCCAGCACCGTGGGAGCTGTGGACCGTGGGTGCTGTCGTCCTCAACGACAGCGGTGAGGCCTTCGCCCAGAAGCGAAGTCCGCACCGTCGCCTCTTCCCCGACACCTGGGACATCGTCGGCGGCCATGTCGAGGCCGCAGAGACCCTCCTCGAGGCTCTCGCGCGCGAGGTCGAGGAGGAGACCGGCTGGCGCCTGCGCCATGTCCGGCGCCTTCTGGGAGTCGCCACCTGGATTGGGGACGACGGAGCCGGACTCCGTCACGAGGCGGACTTTCTCGTCGAGGTCGAAGGGGATCTGGACCGTCCGACCCTGGAATGGTCCAAGCACTCGGCCTACGGCTGGTTCGGCCCCGACGCCCTGGATCGCCTGAAAGAGAACCGGAAACCCGGAGAGTTCCTGATCCACGATCTCATTGCACGAGCTGTGCGGGATCGCCGTGACAGAGTGTGAGCCGGGTCCCTCACCACTCCACGCGAGTGTCAAGGACGCATGGAACCGGTCGAGCACGCCGTGAAGCTCCACGGTGTCGATCGGGTCGATCCCCAGCGGATCGGGCGACGGGCCGCTACGCCTGCTCCACCTCGCGATCGCGGTTCGCCACCCTCGGCCGGCCGTCCGGTACGAGGCGGTTGATGCGGTACACGTCCGCGACGCAGAGGTTGAGGACGGCCGCGGCGTCGATCATTCCGGCGCACGCCAACAGCACTCTTCGGCTGTTCCACACGTGGGCCGCGAGCGCGGTGACGAGATAGCCGAGGGGGACGGCGAGGCGTTCCCCGACACCGTTGAACGCGCTCATGCGGCCCTGTTCCACTGGGGGGACGTGCTGTTGGAATGCGGTGGTCCACGCGACGATCGCGACATCGAGTCCGATTCCCGCCAGCAAGGCGGTCCCCAGAACAAGGGGCAGTGGCACTGCGCGGGCCATGGCTGCCAGGGGGAGCGCGAGGGCACCGCTCGCGGTGATCGCGACCGTGAGCAGTCGGTACGGCTTCCAACGCAGGCATACAAGCGTTCCCGCCAGCAGACCGGAGGAGAAGGCCGCCTGGATCAGACCCCAGCCGCGTGCCCCGGCGTACTGCCGGGCAGCAACAAGGGGGCCGAGAAGCTGAAAGCCCGCCAGCCATGCCGCTACGAGGAGCGCGCCGGCAGCCGTATAGGTCCACAACCAGGTACGGGACCAGAAACCTGCCCAGCCTGCCCGCAGGTCGGCCAGGACGCCGTCGCTCGTGACCGGCACGGCTTCCAGACGCAGGCCCAGCAGCAGGACAGCGGCGACGGCGAACGTGCACGCGTCCCACGCCAGTGCCCATGCCGCGCCGCTCACGGCCACGACGAATCCGCCGACGACCGGACCGAGCACTTTGACCGCGTTGCCCGGGAGTCTGAGCAGCGCGTTGGCCTGCTGCAGATGTTCCTCGGGAACGATCTGCGCCACGGCCCCTTGCGTGGCCGGGACGATGAACGAGGCCGCCGTTCCGGAGACGAACCCGCACGCGGCGATCGACGCCGTCGTCGCATGTCCGGTGGACACGACGACGGCCAGCGCACCTTGCGCGCCAGCGGCCAGCAGATTCCCGAGGAAGAGGATCCGGCTCCGGGACAGGCGGTCCGCGAAGACACCGCCCATGAGCAGGAACACGATCGTGGGCACGGTGTTCGTGGCGAGCACGACGCCAAGAGACCCGGCTCCTCCGCCCTGGTCGATGACGGCGTAGGCCAGTGCGAGAGGAGCCATGGCAGACCCGGTCGCCGAGATGAGGTTGGCCGACACGAACCGCCGGAAAGCCGCGATCCTCAAGGGCGTACCCGTGGTCTTCGGTGACTCGGCGGCGCTCGTCATGTTCTCCCCTGGCTCGACGCAGCGGGCACCCTAGTGGAGGGGCACGTCGTGCCGAGCGCCGGGAGTCGGCCACCCGTGCCCGCCCCGGCTCGCCCGCGGTTCCGGCTGGTGGTGCTGCCGATGGCGCCCTGGGTGTCCGGCCACGCGCCCATCCGCCCATGGGAGGGCGTCCGGGCGTTGTGAGTCAACATCAGGGCGCCACGTGGTAAGGACATTCCCGCAGAGATCGGGCAGAGTCGAGTGCGTGCCCCTCGGGCAGGAAGACGGGGGTGCCGATCGACCCTGAGTACCGGAGAAGGCAGGATTCATGAGGAAGTGGAAGACAGCGGCCCTCGCCGCGGGCGCGCTGGCACTCGCGTTGGGCACGGCGGTGCCGGCAGCCGCCACGCCGATGGCGCCGGCATCCCGGACGGGGACGTTCTACGGCACGTATCAGCACGCCGACGGGTGCGTGTACCTGAGGTCCGCGGCCGGATACCACTACCTGCTGGTGGGCTACACGATGGGTGGCAACGGCGGCCTGTACAAGAAGGGCGGCGGCTTCATCGCATACCCGGGCCGGCGGATCGTCGCGCACGGCACCCAGTACAACAAGTCCAGCACCACCCTGTGCACGACATGGGGCGCCTACCGGCGGATCAAGGCGACGTCGATCTACGCCTACTGAGTCCGAGCGGGGTGACCGGGCCCCGCGCCGGGCCCGGCAAAAGGCGTGGTGCCGGGCTCGGCGCGGGCGCACGGCACGGCGCGGGTGTCCCGGGCGAAGCGTGCCTGAAGGGGCCGTTCGTACCGTCGATGCACCAGCAGAGCCAGCGCCTGTGCCGCCGCCATCAGCCCCACGGCAAACAGGACGCCGTTCAGCGCGGCGAACCGGTGGTTGACCCCGACGGCCTGCCGGGCGGACATCACCAGGGGAAAGTGAAGGATGTAGAGGGCGTACGAGGCCTCCCCCAGCGCGACTACGGCCGGCCGGGCGAGCAAACGGCTCCGGCCGTCGATGTCTCGGAGGGCCAGCGCGGCGATGGTCAAGGAGAGAGGCACGCCGTAGCCGGCGCCGAGGCAATACGGCCGGGGAACGAAAGGTGTTGCGGCGAATACGGTCGCCAAGGCTCCGATACGGGTCGGCGCGTTCAGGCGCGGCCAGGACTGCACCTGGACCAGACGCGCGGTGACGATTCCGAGCAGGAACTCCGCCAGCCGCACGGGCGGGAAGACGTAGCCGAACCACAGCGTGTTCAGACCGAGGGGCCAGCCCGGGACGGCTCGGCCACCGAGTTCCAGGGCCACCGCGGGGAGCACCAGGATCACGCCGGCGAGAGCGAGCCACGCGCTGCGCAGCCCGACACCGGTCAACCTGCGGGCAGCGGACATCAGCACCGGGAAGAGCAGGTAGAAGAAGGCCTCGCAGCAGACGGACCACGAGGGGTCGTTGAAGCCATTGAACACTTCTTGGGCCGGTACCCAGACCTTCACCAGGAACAGTTCGGCGACCCCGCCCGTCACGGTCGCGCCGCCGCCGGCCGCCATGGGGCTGGGGGCGGTCGTGACCCCGAAGAAGAGCGCACCCATCAACCAGCCCAGCGCGTGATTGGGGTAGATCTTCCAGAAGCGGCGTCGCCAGAAGGATCGGGGACGATCTCCCGGCCGGTGCGACCAGGCCAGCACGAATCCGGACAGGACGAAGAACCCGGATACCGCGGAGGTGGCCAGCGGCACCGCGGCGATCGAGAGCGCAGCCTGCAGTTTCTCGCTGAAGAGTGCCGAACCCGAGAAGGCATGGGCCGTCAGGACATTGGCCGCCAGGAGGAAGCGCAGCCCGGTCAGCGAGGGAAGTCCGGGCGAGCCGGAAGGGGACGGCATGCGCACCGTGTCTCCTTCGTCTCCGGGGCCACCGGTTGGTATGGGACCAATCTGCCATAAAGAGTCACATTCTCGACCGAACCTCACCCCATCGGAGAAAGCGGCGGCGGGCCGGCCGCTCGGGTGCTCGGGGTGCCCGCCGGGGTTGGGTGCGCGTTGCGGAGTCGGTGGTGGGCCCGGGGGCCGCGTGCCACAATCGGCAGGTGATCCGCTACCCGAGAGCGGGACCGTGGCGGACAACGCGCTTGTCGGGCAGGCGAGTTGACGCTGGTGTCGAGGGGAGGCCCGCGCGTTTGCTGGAAGGCTCGGACGTGAGCGGGAAGTCTCGGCCGAGGAAGGTCTTGGCCATCGGCCTTCCCGTCGAGCAGGAAGAGGCCGATGGGCCGCCGGCGCTGGACGGTCAGGACCTCGATCCGCTCATGGCGGCACCACAGCACGCTGCAAACGTGGCTCAGGCACTGGCCCGCTTCGGGTACGCCCCCTGTGGGGAGTCGGGCCGAACTCGCGCCACCGGTGATCGCCACGCCGTCGACGGCGAGGGGGACGCCGAGCCGCCGGCCGAGGGGCACAGCGACGAGTTGAGCGTCGATCCTTCCGGGGAGATCCGGGCCGCCATCACGACTGCCGGTAGCGGCACCGTGCTGATCGTTCACCTGGTGGCCCACGGACGGCTCGCCCGGACCGGTGAGCGCACCCTGCACGTGGTCGGCCGGGACGGGCGCAACGTGGATGACCCCGTGGCCGCGTGGATCAGCTTGATCGAGTCGCACCCGGACAAGCCGCGACCGCTGACCCTTTTCATCCTGGACCTGTGCCACTCCGGCACCGCTGCCGAGCTGCCGTGGCACCAGCAGATGCCCACCGGCAGGCGGAGGGCCTGGGTGATCGCCGCTTCCGCGGCGCAGGACCAGGCGTGGAACTATCGGCTCAGCCGCGCCACCGCCGCTGTGCTGCACGCCTACTGCGACGGTGTGCTGCGCGCCGACGCCTCGCTGCCCTACATCCCACTCGCCACCGTCGGACGCGAGATCACCCGGCTGGTGGCGGAATACAGCCAGGAAGAGAAATTCTTCCAACAGCCCGAGGGCAGTCGGATCCCCTTCTTCGACACACTCGACGACCTGCCGTTCTTTCCGAATCCGCAGTACCCGCCCCGGGCGCGCGCCGGTCTGCTGGCCGAGGTCGAACAGGATCTGGCGCCATTGGTCGATGAAGCGTTCGACCCCCTGCACTTCATGCGACGCGGCGCCGGCAGCGAGGCGCTGGACGGCGGCACGGGTCACGGCTACTTCCGTGGACGCCGTACGGAGACCGAGTTGCTCTCGCAGTGGTTCAACGGCGACGGGCCGCCGTTCGCGGCCGTCACGGGAAAGCCCGGCGTGGGCAAGTCGGCCCTGCTCGGCGTTCTGGTCTGCGCGGCCCACCCCGAACTGCACGACCTCACTCGCCAGTTGTGGCTCCCTTTGCCGTACCGGCCGGCCGTGCACGACAAACTCGCGGTGGTCCACGCCCGGCGGCGCACCCTCGAAGACATGGCCGATTCGCTGGCCCGCCAACTGGGCGCGTCCGCACGGCCCGCCGCCGGCTGGGACGCCAAGCGCCTGGCCGAACTCGCGGGTACGGACGCCAAACGGCCCGCCACGCTGGTGCTGGACGCGCTCGATGAGGCGCAGCGCCCGGAGGACGTGGTCCGGGCACTGCTGCTGCCCTTGGCGCAGGAGGCGGCGCGCGTGGGCACGCTGCGCCTGCTGGTCGGCACGCGACCCGAACCTTTTGCCGGGCCGTTGCTCGAACTCGCACGGACGGCCGGGGTACTGGTCGACCTCAACACGGCCGACCGGGCTGACCTGCACGCTGATCTTCAGGCGTATGCGCGAGACATCCTGGCCAGCGAGGGCCCCTACCGGCTCAGGGAAAACGCTGCCGCCGCACAGGCGTTGGCCCTGGGGATCGCCGACCGGCTCGCGGGCGAGACGAACGGCCGCCGCTCCCAGGAACAAGCGCCGCTGGACTGGGGCGAGTTCCTCGTCGCCGGACTGTATCTGCGGCATCTGCTGACCCTTCCGGTGGAAAGCGATCCCCTCCGGGCCCGGGAGTTGGGGCGTGCCGCCCCGCGTGACCTCACGGCGCTGTTGAGACTCGATCTGGCCCGGCCGGGGGAGCGGGCCTGGATGCGCCCGGTGCTTGCGGCCCTGGCTCATGCCGAGGGGCTAGGGATGCCTGAACGTGTGCTCGCCTACACGGCTGGGGCCTTTGCCCCGTCGCAGCTGCCGCCCGGTGAGCCGATGGACCCGGATCAGCTGAGGCAGGCTCTCGACCACGCACGGTTCTATCTGAGGCACGACGTCGACGTGGACGGCACCACGCTGTACCGCCTCTTCCACGAGGGTCTCGCCGAGCGGCTGCGGGCCGATCCGTATGGGCTGGCGGCCGAGCCTCAACCGCTGCGGACTCACAAGGGCCCGCCGCACGAGGAGGGAAGGAACACCTGGTGAGTGCCCCTGCGGAATGGCCGTACGCTGCGCAGGTGTTCGAGCGCCTGTTGTCCTGCGTCCCCCGCATGGACGGCCGCCGGCTGTGGCAGGTGGCGGATCCCTACCTCCTGCGGCACGCCGCCCAGCACGCCGTCCAGGCCCGGCGCGGTGACGAACTGCTGCTCGACGCGGACTTCCTTGCCGAAGCGGAGCCCGACGCCGTCCTGACGCTGTTGCCCACCGCCACCACGCGGGAGGCCCGGACAGCCGCGGCGATCTACCGTGCCTCCTACGTGGCCCACCGCCGCATGGGACCGTACGAGCGGCGGCAGATCCTGGCGCTGGACGCCGCCCGCTTCGGTGTGGCCGGGCCGCTGCGGGATCACCTCGCCCACGACACGGACTGGCGGTATCTGTGGGCCACGGGCCAACAGGCGTCGACCGCGCTGGCCGCCACGCTCAAGGGCCACACCCAGGCGGTGACCGACGTGGCTGTGACCGTGCTCCACGGGCTGCCCGTCGCGGTGACAGCCGGGTACGACGGCAGCGTGCGGGTGTGGGATCTCGTCACCGGGCTGACCACGCACACCTTGGAAGGGCACACCGGCCCGGTCTCAGGGCTGGCGGTGACCGAGGTGGGCGGTCTGGCGGTGATCGTCACCGTCAGCTGGGACGGCAGCCTTCGGGTATGGGATCTCGCGGCGGGAGACGCCATGGGCGTTGCCGGCGCACCCCCGGGGGTATCGGCTCCACTGACCGCCCTGGCGGTCCTGTCGGTCGGCGCACGGTGCATGGCGGTGACCACAGGAACCAGCGGCATGGCCTGGGTGTGGGAACTGACCGTCGGCCCCGACCGCCAGGTGCACTGCGCACGGCGGATCCTCTCGGCCCGCGCCGAGCCCATGATCTCGGTGGCCGCCGCTGTACTCGACGGGTGGCCGCTGGCCGTCACCACGGGCTACGACGGATCAGCCACCGTCTGGGACCTCGGCCACAAGGTCCCGGCCGGTGGGGTGGTCCTGGAGGGGCACCAGGGCTGGGTGCTGGGCGCGGCACTGACCGTGGTGGACGGCAGGCCCACCGGCATCACGGCCGGCCGTGACGGCACCGCCCGGGTGTGGGACCTGGTCACCGGCCGGAATACGGCAGTGCTGCAGGGCCACACCGACTGGGTGACGGGCGTCGCGGCGGCTCATGTGGAGGGCCTGCCCGTGGTCGCCACGTCCAGCCGTGACGGCACCGCCCGGGTATGGGACCTCAACACCTCCCGGATCGCGGCCACCACGACCAGGGCACGGCCCGCAGACCAGCTGACGGCCATCGCCGTCGGCGACCCCACGGGCTGGCCCATGGCCGTCACCGCGGGACAGGCAGGCGCCGTGCACGTGTGGGACCTGTCCGCCCGCAACACGGCCACCAGCCTGGCAGGACACGCCAATGAGGTGACCCGTGTGCGGGCGACCTCCATGGACGGACGCCTGGTCGCCCTCACCGCCAGCCGGGACGGCACGGCCCGCGTATGGGATGTCTCCGCGGGGCGCACCCTCATGGTGCTCGAGGACCACAAGGGTCCGGTCAACGATCTGGCCGTGACCGCCGCGCCAGGTGAGCTGCCCGTGGTGCTCACGGGCAGCGACGACGGAACCGCTCATGTGTGGCAGATGGGGAGCGGCCGGCGCCCGGCGATCCTTGACGGTCACTCCGACCGGGTCCGGAAGGTGGGCCTGGCTGTCGGCGAAGGGGTGACATTCGCCGTCACGGCCGGCGCGGACGGCAGAGTCCGGGTGTGGGACACGGCTCGCCGGCTCCGCGTGGACATCTTCGACTGCATGGTCCGTGCCATGGACGTGGCCGTCGTGGACGGCCGTCCGGCCGCCGTGTTCGCACAGGAGACGGATCTGCACTGGGTGTGGGACCTGGACTGGCGGCACTCCCGAGTGCCGCTTCCGTACGACGGCCCACCCGTCACCGCGGTGGCCGCGACCCAACTCGACGGACGCCCGGTGACATGCGTCGGCGCGCGGGACGGCACCATCAAGATCCTGGCTGCGGACGGCGGCGAACAGCTCGTTGCCCTGGACGGCCATGAGGCCGGGGTCACCGACCTCGCCGTCCTGTGCCGGCAGGGTGTCAACCGGCTGGTCAGCACCGCGCAGGATTTGACCGTACGCGTCTGGGATCCCCTCAGCGGCCGGCTGATGGCCCGCCTGTCGCTGCCCGACGTTCCGCACAGCGCCGTCCTCGCCCCCGACCGGACCGTCGTGGTCGGCATGGGTCACGAAGTCGTGGCGCTGCAAGCCACCGCCATCTGACAGGAGACGTCATGACCTCGACTCCGCCCGTGCGGGTCGTCGGTGTCCACGGAGTGGGCCACTACAACCGCCGCCGAACACCCGAGGAGGTGCGCGCTGCCCAAGCCCAGGACTGGACCCGGCATCTGACGGCCGGCCTCAACGCCGACCCCGCACTCATCGACCTCGACTTCGCCTATTACGCCCCGCTGCTGAACCCCGGGCCCGTCTCACAAGGAGGTGGCGATCCGGAAGAGCTGGACGATCCCCTCGAGCGGGAACTCATGGCCGCCTGGCTGGCCGAACTCGAGGCGCCCCGAGCCGTGAGCCAGGGGGCTCTCACCCTCCCGCTGCGCTACGCCGCGTCGTGGGTGGCAGAGCGACTGAGTCTTGACGGGCGGCTGACCGAACTGTTCATCCGCGTCTTCTTCCGGGAGATGGCCACCTACGTCCGAGCCGACGACAGTTCGGAGCGGCTGGCCGCACGAGAGGAGGTCGCTCACCGCGTCGCACGCCACCGCCCTCGTATCGTCATCGCACACTCACTCGGCTCCGTCGTCGCCTACGAAGCCCTGCACGCCCACCCGGAGTGCACGGTGGAGCTTCTGGTGACCGTCGGTTCCCCGTTGGCCCTGCCGCGAGCCGTGTTCGACCGCCTCTCGCCACGGCCGGAAAGCGGCGCCCAGCGCCGGCTCGGAACGCGTCCGCCCAACGTGGAGCGCTGGGTCAACATCGCGGATCCCGGCGACCCGGTGGCGATTCCACCCCGCCTGGCGACCTTTTTCCAAGGAGTCACCCTGGACCTGACGGACACGGTCCACGCCGGGTTCGGATTTCACCACGCCAAGAACTACCTCGCCTGCGCGGCCATGTCCGCCGTTCTGGGCCCCTACGTCGGACGGTGATCGTTGTGAGGCGGTGGATCCCGGCTGTCCGCCCCGTGTCCCGGGCCGACGGGAGACCCACGCCGACGAGCTTCGGCAGAGGCTTTCGGTGACGGTGCCGGTCCTGCTACCGCCGGTGGCGGTGCTGGGCGCCGAGGTGGCAGTGGTGCCGCTGCTGCCGGTCGTCGTGGTGGACGTGCCGGCGGTGGTACCGCCGAGGGCCGCGATGGCGGTTGCGGCGCATACGAGCGCTCCAGGCTTCGTGGTCCGCCCCCGGTTGCGCGTGGAGTGGCGAGGGTTGCGTGTGCGGTGGCCGCGCAGGGTGTGACGGTGGTGGAGCGGGGAGGTGACCGGATCGGGTGACGCAGCCGGGGAGCGGGCTCTGCACGTCCGGGTTCACGCTGCCGGGGAGTCGCCGCTCGCCGTGCGCGGCCCGGGGTGCCCGGTCCGTGCGTCGGTTCCGTGCCCCGTGCGTGCGGCACGCCGTGACGGTCGACGCCAGGAACACGACTGCGAACAGCAGCTCCGTGAGCACACTGACGATCGCGAAACCCGAACACGCACTCGTGATGGAGAGCATGACGAGGTTGCCTGCCGACCAGGCGCCCCAGATGCGGATCTGCTCGACGCGGACGGCTCGATGGACTGCGCTGTGGCTGGACATGGCTGGCATCCCCGGAGGTGGCGGCTTCCGTTTCGCCGCATGATGCGCCCACGTGAAGGTCACGTGAAGGCGTTGTGCTCGACTCGTGACCTTACCTCAAGGGTCCGCAGCGATGCCCGGGCGCGTGCCTTCCGGCGAGACCGGGAGACGCGACCGAAGAGCTGTCACGGCTGCCGGCCCGGGCCGCAGCGCCAGGTGGCCGTCGGATCGGCAGGCGAGGGCCGGCCCGGTTGCGTGACGTAAACCGTCAGTCGTCTCGCGCCTTCCTCCGTGGGTATCCGTAGTGGTCCAGACGCTTTCGTTCACCTATGACGAGAAGGCACCAATACACCCCCATCACCAGGGCCAAGAGGGCAACCTGTAGGTCCACCCGCCCAATCGTCAAAGCGCAGAGGCCGCCGGAAAAGAAGGCGCCGGCGAGCCCGCAGAGCACCGGATGGCGCAGGAACCGCCCGCGTGGCCGCAAGGGTGGCCGATCGCCCCCAAGGAGCGGTCGACCGCCCAAAACGCCCGTGCGAGTGCACCCACAACCACGCCCCATCTCGCCCGCTCTCCGCGGCTGGAGTGATCGTAGAGGTCTGGGACCAGGCAGTCACGAGACCGGCGTCGAGTGAACGAAGCCTCCCCGGTGCGCTGTTCCTCGGCCACCCGCCAACGCGGATCCACGACGAAGAAGTGCCCCCGTGACTTTGACCAAGGGTTACGGGAGAACCCTTAACGGAGCCAGTGGCGGCGGCCGGTGTTCACAAGCTGGGCGGCGGCGGAGAACAGGCGCAGGCGGAGCTTCTTCGGTTCCCGGCGGCGGGCCTCGCCGGTCGGCGCGAGCATCGGCATCCAGGCGAGGCGGCCGAGCGCGAGGGAGTCGATCTCCAGCCAGCTCCGGTTCTGGGTGGTGTCGTGCAGGGGCAGGTTGCGCAGGCCGGTAGTGCGGGCGGCGCGGATGCGGTCCTCGCAGCGGGCCCGTCTGCGGTGACGCAGTGCCAGGTTGGCGAGCCGGCCGCACTTGGTGTTGGTCGCGAAGCAGGTGGGCCGGTTGCCGACTCGTCACCGCGATCGCGGCGGCGCCCGTGGAGACGGCCCCGCTCGAAGCGGTGGCGTGCGGCCTCGACGCGCTCGGGCAGGACGTCTTCACGCCCGACCGCCGTGCGTTCACCGCCCGCAGACGAGCGGTAATCGATGCCAATCCTGAACTCCAGGAGCGCGAAGCCCTGAAGGGCATGAGCCTCACCGATTCGATGGCCCGGGCCATGGCTCACCGCGGTCTACCCGACCTCGCCGCACGAGTGACAGCAGAACTGGGGGCACTCGCCTTGAAGATCACCTACGAGCGGTGGAGCGACTTGGGCAATGACTTCAGTGCTCTTGCCCGGCAAGTCCTCAGCGAAGTGCGAGCCAACGTCTTGTCCGTGTACAGGGCGCCTCTTCGGTCGGCGACTCGTTGTCCTGGCCATGCTCAGCAGGGGGGATCTCACAGACGATGAGTGGGCGGTACTCGAACCGTCTTGACCGTCGTACGCCACGACGACACCCTCACCGCCGCGCTGCGCGAGATCGGCGCCAAGACCAACGAGATCCCCGAATTCGCCCCGCTGCCCGACCAGATCGACGCTGGAAACCTCACCGACGCCGTGATCACCGTGGACCCTCCACGGCACCCCGTGATCAAATCGGGCGAATCCGGCTCTCCCCGGGGCCCTGTGCTGCCATCCTCGTTGGTTCCCTCCGGACAGCACGGCAGGAAGTCGGTCTCGGCCGCTCATACCGACTGGCCTCCGACGCGGACAGGATCGTCGGACTTGACTTCTTGGCCCCCTGAGATGTCTCGGAGCGGACGAGGATGCCATGGCGCGGTCCGTGCTGCCGCGTTCAGCGCCCCGCCTGCACGCGACAGCACCGCGTCACTTCTTGCAGACCCGCAGCCGTACGGCCGTGCCCTGCGGCCCGGTCCGTACCTGAACGGTGTCGCAGAGCATGCCGACGCCCCAGATTCCGAAGCCGGACTTCAGGGCGGACTCCGGTGGCACCCAGCTGAGAAACTCCGCGGGCTGCCAGTGGCCGGAGTCGGTGATCTCGCAGAGGAGGCCGTTGTCGGGCCAGGCGCGCAGGGTCACCGGCGCCCGGCCGTGCCGGATGGCATTGGTCGCCACCTCGGTGACGGCGACGAGGAGGTTGTACAGCGCGTCGCCCGCCACGTGGCAGTGCTTGGCCTGTTCGGCGACGAAGGCCCGTACGGCGTGCAGGTCGTCGGGACGGACCTCCATCGATGCGGCGGAGTGCGGGGAGGGCGGCAGCGGCCGGCTGTCGACGTCGGCGACGAAGTCGCGGGGGTCGCGGTAGTCCGGGTTCCTGCGCAGCTGGGCGCCCTCGTGGAGCTTGGGGTGGGTCTGGCGTACCAGTGAGATGACCTCGGGGTCGAGGACCGCGGTGTTGTAGCAGCAGTAGCCTCGGAAGTCGGCGTCGGCGAAGCCCATGTTGAAGATCGAGTCGTAGCGGACCCACTCCATGGCATCCGGGTACTTCGACCAGTCGGCCGATGCCACCACCCACGCCGGACGTGAGCCGAGCGTCCGGGCGACGGCCATCATGCCGGCCATGGCCCGCACCGGGGTGCTGTAGAAGTCGGACGGGTCGATGAACTGCACCGCCATGGCGTCCCGTCCGAGCGAGTCGCGCAGCGCCTCCGCCTCCTGCTTGGGGGTGACCGCGAACGTCGGGTCGCCGGCGTCGATGCCCTCGCGCAGATGGGGGAGGGCGCCCGCGAGGAACTCCTGCTCGTCCTCGTACAGCAGAGCGCAGTGCTGAACTCCGTGCGGCGCGCTCGTCCGACCGGCTTCCACCGGCCGGTCCGCGGGTGCCTCGGCGGTCATGACGTCTCCTTCCGCCCCTGGACGAGTCCGGGCAAACGCTCCCAACCGACCGTCTCGATCAGGTTTTCCATCTGCGGCGACAGATTGTCCAGGACGAACCGGACCTCATTGCCGCTGCGCTCCACCAGGCTGGTCAGCAGCCGCAGGGCGCCGAGGTCGATGAAGCGCAGTTCGGCGAGGTCGAGCCGCACCTCGCCGCCTTCGGCCGTCAGCGGGGACAGCGCCTCCATCACCGCCTGGTGCCGCGTCGCGTCGAGTTCCCCCTCCAGGCGCAGGCCCGGCGGGTCGACGGTCGTCGTGATCCGGAGCATGCGCTCGTCGCGCTGTGCGATGACTTCCATCAGATCTCCTAGCAAGGGACCACTGGCTGGTATCCGTGGGGGGAGTTGCCTCTCAAGCGCTCCTTCGAGGCCGCGACGTACGCGGGGACGTACGCTGTCCACGACAGTGGTGGACCGTGGGACGGACGGTACACGCAAATGAGAAGCCATGGCCCGGACTTGGACGCTTTGCCGGTTCTGCGGTGCTCCGCCTGACCAGGCCTGGGCGAACCGCCTCGGCCGCGGGTGAGCCGGCCGGCCGTCACCTCGCCGGCTCCTCTGCTTCCGGCGGCCCGACGCGCAGTGTCAGGCAGGCGGGGAAGAATGCGCTCCAGGTGTGGCCGCGCCAGCGCACGTACGCGCCGAGGTTCCCGTCCCCGAGGCCGGTGGCCTGTCTCATGCACTCCTGCGCCTCCTGGATCCTGCCCTGGTCGAAGAGGATGAAGCTGATCTCGTTCAGCGCGAGGCTCTCCAGGGACCGCTCGCCGATCTCGCGGGCCTGCGTCAGGCTCTGACGCAGGCAGGACAGCGCGTCCTCGGTCCGGTTCAGCCCCAGGTAGGCTCGTGCGAGATTGCCCAGGCCGGTCAGCTGGGCCATGCGGTCACCGGTCTCCCGTGCCAGCGCCAGATGCCGGTCCTGCACGGCCAGGGACTCCTCGTACAGCTCCCGTTCGGCCAGCGCCTGCGCGATGTTGGCCAGGGTGCGAAGCTCGCCGTCACGGTCCCCGACGGCCCGCCAGAGCGTGAGCGCCGACTCGAGGCACTGGTGCATGTCGTCGTACTGCCGGTGCAGCCAGTACACCGCGGACAGGTGGTCCAGGCCCCACGCCTCGTAGGCGAGGTCGCCCAGGCGCCGTCCGGTGGCGATGACCACGTCGGCCAGGGTGCGCAACTCGCGGGCGCGGGCGTGGGGATAGAGGTACCAGTGCAGGGGCCGCGCCAGCCGCACCGCCAGCCGCGCCGTGGACTCGGACCGCGTGGCGGCGTGGGTCACGGCGGCCATCAAGTTGGCGCGTTCTTGGTCCAGCCATGCCTCGGCCTCGCGGCGGTCGTGGATCGGTGCCGTCGGCACGGAGCCGTGGGGGCCCGGGTCCTGTGCCGCCGGGCGCGGTGGCCGTGGGGGCACGTCGAGCGAGTCCACCGCCCGCTCGGCCGTGGCGAGATAGAAGCGCAGCACGCGTTCGAGGGCCCGTTCGCGTTCGGTGCCGGGCTCCTCCGCGCACACCTGTTCCCGTGCGAAGAGGCGGATCAGGTCGTGCATCTGGTAGCGGCCCGGGGCGAGGCTGCCCAGCAGATGTGCGTCGACCAGCCGTTCGAGCGCGTCCTCGGCCTGCCAGGTGTCCACGTCGAGCAGCGCGGCCGCGGCCTGCAGACCCATGTCCGAACCGGGAAAGACTCCGAAGAAGCGGAAGGCCCGTGCGGCGGCCCGGTCGGTGGGGTTGTCGCTGTGGCGGATGCCGTCGTAGCTGGCGTGGAAGCTGGCGCGCACCGACAGATCCCCCACCCGGATCTCGTCGAGCCGGTTCTGCGCGTCGGTCAACCGTTCCACGAAGGTGCTCAACGGCCAGCCGGGGCGGGCGGCCATGCGGGCGCCGACGATGCGCAGGGCGAGCGGCAGACGCCCGCACAGCTGCACGATCGCGTCGGTCGCCTCGGGTTCCGCGGCGACCCGTTCCGGTCCGACGAGCCGCTCCAGCAGGGCCGTGGCCTGGTCGTGGAACATCACGCCGAGATGCAGATGGGTGGCGCCCTCCAGGGAGGTCAGCAGTTCCCGGCTGGTGATCAGCACGGCGCAGCCGGGCCCGGCGGGCAGCAGGGGCCGGACCTGTTCGGCGCCGGCGGCGTTGTCGAGCACGACCAGGATCCGCCGGTCCGCCACCAGGGAGCGGAACGCGGCGGCGGCCTCCTCGGTGTTGGACGGTATGGCCGTCTCCGGCACCCCGAGCGTGGTGAGGAACCGGCCGAGCACTTCCCCCGGTTCCAGCGGCGTCAGTCCGGCGGTGGCTCCGTGCAGGTCCACGTAGAACTGGCCGTCGGGGAAGCGGTCGACGAGCTGATGGGCGGCGTGAATGGCCAGGGCCGACTTGCCCACCCCGCCGGCTCCGTCGATGACGGCCATCGGCATCCGTCCGTCACCGCCGTCCCGCAGCAACTGGTGCAGCACCGAGCTCTCGCCGGCGCGGCCGACGAAGGTGGCGCTGAGATGGGGAAGTTGTCGGGGGGCCACCACGGGAGTGCGGTCCGTGCTCCGCACCGGTGCGGCGGGGGGACGGGGCGCGAGCAGCAACGACGCGTCGGCCCGCAGGATCTGCTGGTGAAGCCGTTGCAGGGGCGGACCCGGCTCGACGCCGAGTTCCTCGGCCAGCTGGTGACGCAGGTCGCGGTAGGCGGCCAGCGCGTCGGCCTGCCGGCCCGCCCGGTACAGCGCCAGCATGAACTGGCCGCGCAGGCCCTCGCGCAGCGGGTGCTCGGTGACCAGCGCCTCGAGTTCGTCCAGAACCGCCTCGTGGCGGCCCAGTCGCAACCGGGCCTCGATGCGGGACTCCCGTGCCTGGGTGCGGTACGCCGAAAGGCGCATCGCCTCCGCCTCCAGGGCGGGCGTGGGCGGTACGTCGGCGAAGGGGGCGTCGCGCCACAGCCCCAGGGCCTCCTCCAGGTACTCGGCGGCTGTTTCGGCCGCCCCGCTGTCGAGCTCGCGTCCGCCCTGCTCGATCAGCTCCACGAAACGGTGCGCGTCGACCTCGCTCGCGCCTACGACGAGCCGGTAGCCGTGCGCGCGGTAGCCCTGCGCGTGGGTCACCAGCAGTCGGCCCGACTCGTCGCCCAACGCCCGCCGCACCTTTGACACATAGCCCTGCAGAAGCTTGCCCACGCTCTGCGGGGGATCGTCGCCCCACAGTTCCGCGACGAGCCGGTCGGTGGAGACGACCTGGTTGGCCTCGCACAGCAGCACCGCCAGCAGCATCCGCCACTTCGCCGGGGCAAGGGGGATCTCCTCGCTGCCGCGCCACAGCCCGAGCGGACCGAGGACCTGATACCGCATGCCACGCTCCGCCAGTCGTCACCCGTGCAGGGCAGCCCTGCCCCGGGCCGGACAGGAGCGGGCGTGCCGGCCGGCGGCAGTGTCCTCGGGTGGGTGCGGTGCGGCTGCGCGGCCGACGCGGGACGCGCCGGTGCGACGCACGCTCAGGTGGCCGGACTGGTCCCGTGCGACGGGGCGCGGCCGCCGGCGCGGGAAGCCCGGGCCCTTGCGCGTGGATGTGGTCAACAGGACCTCCAGCAGGACATCGAGAGTGCGGAGTGCGAACATCCTGGGCGCAGACACGCTCGCATGGCAAGGAACCCGAGCGCCAACC
>NZ_JBLEBI010000348.1:0-2454 GCF_047340315.1 Streptomyces sp. AF1A | reverse complement strand
GAGCGAGGCGTTGCCCTGCTTGTCGAGGCGGTTGTTGTAGAGGATGTCGGGCGCGCCGAGCACGACGGTGTCGCCGCCCCCGGATGCCGCGGGGATGCGCAGCAGGGTGGCGAGTCGCGCGCTGGGGTAGCAGATGTCGGCGTCGAGGCGGGTGGTGGTGTAGCGGACGCCGCCGGTCTCCGCGCTGCCCGCGCGCCGGGCCTCGGGCAGGTCGCATCCGGGGGCGAGGGCGGTGCCGGTGCTTTCGGCGGGGTCGGCGGCCACCCCGGGGGCGAGCCGTTCGACGGACCAGCTGCGGGGGGCGACGAGGACCGTGCGCCCGCCGGAGGCGGCGGTCGCCTCGTGCAGCTGGGTCTGCTGACCGCCGGTCAGCAGGTCGGGGACGGCGACCAGCAAGGTGGTGTCGGGCCGGGCGGCGGCGCGCGCCGAGCCGAGAGTGGTGACCACGCGCGTGGAGACCCCGTGATCGGCGAGGAGTTGGGCGACGGCCCGGCTGCCGTAGGGGTCGACGGAGCGCGGGTCCAGGTCGCCGTGCCGGGTGGTGGAGCGTACGACGGCCATCGCGACGGCGGCGGCGAGGATCAGCACGACGGCGAGGGCGATGCCTCGCGTGCGGGGCCACGCCGCGCGGACGGTGGGCGCGGTGGCGGTGGTCGGCGGCGCGGCTTCGACGGTCACTCGGCGGCCCCCTGGCGGGTGCTCTGTGCCGTGTTGGTGGCGCTGAGGGTCAGGGCGGGCTTGGTGCGTTCCAGGTCCCGGTCGAGTTCGGCGATGCGGCGGTACGACTGCTCGCTTGCGCTGCGCCCGCCGTACGTCACGTCGTCGAACTCCTTCGCGGCGGCACGCAGCCGGTCGATGTGTGCGGGAAGTGCCCGGCCGGCCTCGGCGGCCGCTTCGTCGGCGGTCCGGCCGGGGCGGAGGTCGAGCACGGTCCGCTCCTCCAGGGAGCGCACGACGGCCCGCATGCGCTCCTGGACGGCCTGGTTCCAGTGGCCCTGGGCCGCGTGTGCCTCGCCGGCCGCGCGGTGTTCGGCCGCGCTGCGGGGCCGGTCGTCGAACAGGACGGCGGCGGACACGGGCCGACGGCGGGGAGTGCCCAGGCGCCACCACAGGGCGGCCAGGACGGCGACGACGAACAGGATCACGACGGTCAGGCCGACCGTGCCGCCGGGGGTGGCAGAGGCGGCCGTGCCGAACACGTGGTCGAGCCAGTCCCAGAACGCGTTCAGGGCGCGCTGGAGCAGGCCGGGGTCGTTCTCGTGGTACATCCGCTTGGACAGCTCCCGGCGGGCCGCCTCGCGCGCGGGATCGCGCGGGACGGTCACCGGCGGCTCGTGGCCGGAGGCGCCGGCCGCCAGGACCGGCGCGCCCGCCGAGCGCACCAGGGCGCGTAGGGCCGTGGCGCCGGCGCCCGGTGGGATCGCCGCCGTGAGAACTCCCCCCGTCAGGCTCACTGCATCAGCTCCCCGGGACGGCGCTGGGAGCGCCGGTGCCGTTGGCCTGGACGCCGGCGGCGCGGGCCAGTTCCAGGTCGAGGGCCTCACGGCGGATGCGCTGGTCGACGTAGAGGAGCACGGTGACGCCCGCGTTGATGGGCAGGGTGATCGTGGCACCGATCACCGAGCCGATCCCGCTGACGATCAGGAAGACCCAGCCGACCTGTCCGCCGGTGGCACCGAAGAGGCCCGTCATTCCGCCACCGCTCGCGGCTGCCGCGATGAAGAGGAAGGGGATCGCGACGATCGACGAGACGACGCCGGCTATGAGCCCACCGAGCAGCTGGATGCCGAGAACCCGCCACCAGGAGCCGCGCACGAGCTTCGCGGAGCGGCTCAGCGACTTCACGATGCTCTGCCGCTCCAGCATCAGCGCGGGCGAGGCCAGGGAGAAGCGGACCGTCAGCCAGGCCATGACGATCGCCGCGGCGATGATGCCGACGACCAGGAGCGCGGCTCCGGCGGGACGGTTGACGGTGAGAAGGACGATGACGCCGGGCAGCGCGCCGCACACGACCACACCCGCGCCGATGAGACCGAGCAGGATCAGCAGCCCGAACAGCTTCGGGACCTGTGGGCGGGCGTCCCGCCAGGCCTCGCCCGTGCTGACCGGCTTGCCGAGGACGGCACGGCTGGTGACCGTCGTCAGCAGCGCGGTGGCGATGATCGTGCCGACGGCGGAGATCAGACCGACGAGGACGGAGCCGAGAAAGGCCTCGCCCATGGACTGGAACACGTCTTCGGGCGTGGTGCTCGGGTCGTTGACGGACACCGTGGCGACCGTGTCGTTCAGGACGAGGCCCTGCATGAGCACCGAGGCGGTCTGCGTGAGCAGCGCGACCGACAGCGAGATGCCGAGGACCGTGCGCCAGTAGGTGCGCATGGTGGAGACGGCACCGTCGAGAATCTCCCCCACGCCGAGCGGGCGCAGCGGGATCACACCGGGCTTGGCCGCAGG
>NZ_JBLEBI010000347.1:0-2492 GCF_047340315.1 Streptomyces sp. AF1A | reverse complement strand
CCTCGCCCTCCCGGCCGACCGGGTCGCCGGACTGCTCCGCGACGAGCGGTACGCCGGTGCCGAGATCTCGGTGGTGAACGGCCCGTCGGCCACCGTCGTCGGCGGCCACCCCGGCACCCTCGACGCCCTCGCCGCCGACCTGGAGCGCGACGGAGTCCGGGTCCGCCGCCTCCCGGTGGACTACGCCTCGCACTCGGCGTACGTGGAAAAGATCGAGGACGAGGTGCTGGCCGCGCTCGCACCGATCACCCCCCGCGCCCCCCAGGTCCCGTTCTACTCCACGCTGCTGGCCCGCCGCATAGACGGCGAACCGCTCGACGCCGCCTACTGGTACCGCAACCTGCGCGGCACCGTCCGCTTCCAGGACACGGTCGAGGCGCTGCTCGCCGACGGCCGCACCGCGTTCGCCGAGTGCAGCGCCCACCCGATCCTCGCCTCCGCCGTCCAGGACATCGCCGAGCAGCGGGGCGTCCCGGTCGCCGTGACCGGCTCGCTGCGCCGCGACGACGGCGGCCCGGACCGGCTCCTGCGCTCCCTGGCCCAGGCCCACACGCTCGGCCTGCCGGTGGACCTCACGCCGTACCTGGCGGGCGGGCGGACCGTGGACCTGCCGACGTACCCCTTCCAGCGCCGCCGGCACTGGCTGCCCGAACTGCCCGAGCCGGAGGCGGCGGGACCCGCGGTGCCGGAAGCGGCCCCCGAAGGCGCCTTCGGGGAGGCCGCGGAGGAGCGGGAGGAGTCCTCCCCCCGCTTGGAACTCGCCGCCCTGAACCCGGCCGAGCGGCAGCGGCGCCTGCTGCGGCTGGTGCGCTCCGCCGCGGCCGCCGTGCTCGGCCTGGACGGCCCCGACGCCGTCGAGCCGGCCGTCCCCTTCAAGAGCCAGGGCCTGGAGTCCGTCACCGCCGTCGAACTGCGCGACCGGCTGCGCGCCGCCACCGGACTGGCCCTGCCCACCACCGTCGTCTACGAACGCCCCACCCCGCGCGCCCTGGCCGACCACCTGGCGGCCGAACTCGGCGCTGCGGCAGGGGAGCCGGCTCCGGTGGACCCCGCTGCCGGGGCACCGGAACGGCCCGGCGACGAACCGATCGCCGTCATCGGCATGGGCTGCCGTTTCCCGGGTGACGTGCGCTCCCCGGAGGACTTGTGGCGGTTGGTCGTCTCGGGTACGGACGCGGTGGGTGGTTTCCCGCAGGACCGGGGCTGGGACCTGGAGGGTCTGTACGATCCGGAGCCGGGCCGGCCGGGGAAGTCGTATGTGCGTGAGGGCGCCTTCCTGCACTCGGCGGCCGAGTTCGATCCGGCGTTCTTCGGGATCTCGCCGCGTGAGGCGACGGCGATGGACCCGCAGCAGCGGCTGCTGCTGGAGACGGGCTGGGAGGCGCTGGAGCGGGCCGGCATCGACCCCACCTCCCTGCGCGGCAGCGCCACCGGGGTGTTCGTCGGCGCGATGGCACAGGAGTACGGCCCGCGGCTGTACGAGCCCGAGGAGGGCACCGAGGGGCATCTGCTCACCGGCAGCACCATCAGCGTCGCCTCCGGCCGGATCTCCTACACCCTCGGCCTGGAGGGCCCGGCGGTCACCGTCGACACCGCCTGCTCCTCCTCCCTGGTCGCCCTGCACCTGGCGGTGCGCTCGCTGCGCACCGGCGAGTCCTCGCTCGCGCTGGCCGGCGGCGCCGCCGTCATGGCCTCGCCGGGCATGTTCGTGGAGTTCGCGCAGCAGCGCGGCCTCGCCGCCGACGGCCGCTGCAAGGCGTTCTCCGCCGACGCGGACGGCACCGCCTGGGGCGAGGGCGTCGGCATGCTGGTGCTGGAGCGGCTGTCGGACGCGGTGCGGGGCGGGCACCGGGTGCTGGCCGTCGTCCGGGGCAGCGCGGTCAACCAGGACGGCGCCAGCAACGGGCTGAGCGCCCCCAGCCGGCTCGCCCAGGAGCGGGTCATCCGCCAGGCGCTCGCCGACGCGCGGCTGAGCCCCGCCGAGGTCGACCTCGTGGAGGCGCACGGCACCGGCACCCGGCTCGGCGACCCCATCGAGGCCGAGGCGCTGCTCGCCACCTACGGCAGCGACCGGCCCGCCGACCGCCCGCTGCTGCTGGGCTCGCTGAAGTCCAACATCGGCCACACCCAGGCGGCCGCCGGCGTCGGCGGGGTGATCAAGGCCGTGATGGCCGTGCGGGAGGCGGTCGTCCCGCCGACCCTGCACGCCGCCGAGCCGACCCCGCACGTGGACTGGTCGGCCGGCGCGGTCGAGCTGGTCACCGAGGCGCGGGCCTGGCCCGGCAGCGGCCGGGCCCGGCGTGCCGCCGTCTCCTCCTTCGGCATCAGCGGCACCAACGCCCACGTCATCCTCGAACAGGCCCCGACGCCGGACGAGCCCGCCACGGGCCCGGAACCCGCCCACCCCACGGCCGCGCTGCCGCTGTCGGCGCGTTCCGAGGGGGCGCTCAGGGCGCAGGCGGCGCGGTTGCTGGAGCGGTGGTCGGCGCATA
>NZ_JBLEBI010000346.1:0-2496 GCF_047340315.1 Streptomyces sp. AF1A | reverse complement strand
TCCCGGAGCCGTACGCGGAGGCAGTCGTCCCGGAGCCGTACGCGGAGGCAGTCGTCCCCGGTCCGTACCCGGAAGCGTCCGGCCCGGAGCCGTGGCCCGTGGGGCCCGCGTCCCGGACCCCCGCCGTGCGCACACCCGAGCCCTGGGTCGGGACGAACGCCTGGGCGGCGCCGGGCCGGCGGCCCTCCGCCGCCTCGGCGAGCAGTTGCTCGGTCTCGTCCGTGCCGGGCCGCCGCGCCGGGTCCTTCTGCAGCAGCGCGGTGATGACGGGGCCGAGCGGACCGGCGTACCGCAGCTCGGCCGCCTCCTCCTCGACGACCGCCTGCATCGTGGTCAGCGGCGAGGTGCGGCGGAACGGCGAGCGGCCCTCCACCGCCGTGTACAGCGTGGCGCCGAGCGCCCACAGGTCGGAGGCGGGACCCGGATCGTGGCCGCGCACCCGCTCGGGCGCGAGGTAGTCGACGGAGCCGACGACCTCTCCGGTGCGGGTGATGGTGGTGTCGCCGTCGATCTGGGCGATGCCGAAGTCGGTGAGCAGCACCCGGCTGTCGCGGCCGAGCAGCACGTTGCCGGGCTTGACGTCCCGGTGCAGCACGCCGGCGGAGTGCGCGGCGCGCAGCGCCCGCAGCACCCACAGCCCGATCCGCGCGGCCTCGCGCGGATCGACGCGCCCGCGCTCCTTGACCGCGTCCGCCAGCGAGTTTCCCTCGACCAGCTCCATGACGATCCAGGGGCGGCCGTCGTGTTCGAGGACGTCGTGCACGGTGACGACGGCGGAGTGGTTGATGCGCGCGGCGGCCCGCGCCTCGGCCCGGGTGCGGGCCAGCAGGACGGCCCGGTCGCTGTCGGAGACGTAGAGCGCGGCGGTCAACTCCTTGATGGCCACCGCCCGGTGCAGCACCTCGTCGTGTGCGCGCCACACCCGGCCCATGCCGCCGCTGCCGATGGAGTCGGCGAGCCGGTAGCGACCCGCTATGAGCAGGCCCTGCATCTGATTCACGTTGCCCCGCAATGTTCTTGTCAGGCTCAGACTAAGGACCGGTCTGTCCTCTGGGAACAAGCGGGGTACCAAGGTGACAGTCCTGTGACGCTTGCCGTCGCGGGCGGGAACGGCGACCGGAACCCGTTGTGTTCGGCCGGTATACGGGGAGCTCAACCGGTATACGGGGCGCTCAACCCGTGTAGCGGTACGTCGCCGTGGCCTGCTCGTACAGCCGTGTCACCTCGTCGCGCTCCGCCTCCGGCCCGCGGACCTGGACGACGTGGTAGCGGCCGTCGAGCAGGATCGCCATGTTGCGCACGTAAAGGTCGCGGCCCTGCCCGTCGGTCCAGGTGAACTGTCCCTCGGCCATGGTGCGTCCGCCCACCTCGATGGTACGCAGCCCGGTCGCGGTGGCCCAGCTGGAGTTCCGGTACGGCTGGAGTTCGCTCTCCTTGTCCCGCTGATAGGCCATCGGGTCGCTGCCGTACGTCGCGGCGCCGTCTCGTCCGGGCACGACGATCAGCTCGAAGCCCCCGTGCCGGTAGACCACCTCGCCGCTGCCGTTCTTCGGAGTGCGCTCCCAGCCCTGGGCGACGGCGATCTCGAAGTGCTCGGGGTCCTTGCGCAGGCTGAAGCCGCCGGCGACGGAGGGGCCGCCGCCGGTCTGGGTCTCGGTGGCGGGCGCGGACGCGGAGGGCGCGCCCCGCCCGGACGAGGTCTGCGGGGTGGGCGAGGGCGCCGGGCTCGCCTCCCCGGCGCTGCCCGTACGGTCCGTGCTGCCCGCGGCCCCGCTCTCGCCATGCTTCGGCATGAACAGCAGCGCGTACGCGATCGCCCCGGCCAGCAGGAGCAGGATCAGCAGGAGCAGGGTCCGGCCGAGGCTGCGGGGCGAACGCGCCTCCTGCCGGGCCCGTTTGTGGCGGCCGTGCGGAGGGGCCGCGGGCAGCCCGGCACGGCGCCGCCGCACCAGCTCGCCGCGCCGCCGGACGATCGGCAGCCGGCTCGGGTCGGCGGGCGGGACGGTGACGACGTGCGTGCCGGCGTCCGGCTCGGGCGCGGACCGCACCAGCGAGCGCAGCCAGCCGCTCAGCTCCTCGAAGTCCAGCCGCTCGGTCGGGTCCTGGCGCAGCAACGACTCCACCACCGGCCGCAGCGGGCCGCACTCCTCGGCGAAGGCGGGCGGCTCGGCGCACACCAGCTGCACCAGCTCGGCCGTGGACTCCTCCGGGTACGGCGCATGCCCCTGCACGGCCCGGAACAGCAGCGCGCCGAGCGCCCACAGGTCGGTGGCCGGCCCGACCGGCGCCGCCAGCTGCCAGTTCTCGTGCACGGGCCCGGCCTGCTCCGGCGCCCACCGCTCGGTCACCGGTCCCACGACCGTCATCCGCACCTGCCGGGCCCGCTCGGCGGCCAGCGCGGTGGCGGGACCCCTGCGGACGGGTCCCCCGGCGCCCGGTCCGCCCCAGGACGCGCTCGCCTGCGCCGGCAGTGCGGGGGCGGACGAGTCGGCCGGT
>NZ_JBLEBI010000345.1:0-2553 GCF_047340315.1 Streptomyces sp. AF1A | reverse complement strand
CCCGGCCGGCGCCGGCTGCCCCGCACCGCGTGAGCACCGCGGACGGGACGGGAGGCGGCCGCACGGGGGTCGGCCGCCTCCCTGGCCGCCTCCCCGCCCAGGGTCGTACGACGCTCCGACGGAGTCGTACGACCCTCCCGGCCGTTCCGGCCCCTAATACGACCGTTTTGACTGCTGGTACGACCGTTCCGACTGTCGGTACGACGATCGCACCGGGCCTGTGGAAAACCCCTGCCGTGCCGACCGGAGCTCGTGCGATGCTCGCACCCGTGGAGACCAGGTCCGTCAGTCCCGTGTTCGTAGGCCGCACCGACGAGTTGGCCACCTTGAACGACGCGCTCGCCCGTGCCGCCGCGGGCGAGCCGCAGGCGCTGCTGCTCGGCGGTGAGGCGGGCGTCGGCAAGACCCGCCTCGTCGAGGAGTTCACCGCGACCGCCGCCGCGGAGCGGAACGCGGTCGTCGCCGTCGGCGGCTGCGTGGAGATCGGCGCGGACGGGCTGCCGTTCGCGCCCTTCTCCGCCGCGCTGCGCGCCCTGCGCGACGCCCGGCCCGAGGAGTTCGCCGCCGCGGCGACCGGCCAGGAAGAGGAACTGGCCCGACTGCTGCCCGAGTTGGGGGAGGCCACCGCGGGCCGGCACGACGAGCAGGGCATGGCCCGCCTGTTCGAGCTCACCGCCCGGCTGCTGGAGCTGGTCGCCGCCGAGTACACCGTCGTGCTCGTCCTGGAGGACCTGCACTGGGCGGACGCCTCCACCCGGCACCTGCTCGCCTACCTCTTCCGCACCCTGCGCGCCGGCCGGCTCCTCGTCCTCGCCACCTACCGCTCCGACGACATCCACCGCCGCCACCCGCTGCGCCCCCTGCTCGCCGAGCTCGACCGGCTGCGCACCGTCCGCCGCATCGAACTCGCCCGCTTCACCCGCGAGGAGGTCGGCCGCCAGATCGCCGGCATCCTCGCCGCGGAACCCGACCCCGCCCAGGTCGACGACATCTTCGAACGCTCCGACGGCAACGCCTTCTTCGTCGAGGAACTCGCCGTCGCCGCCTGCGAGGGCTGCTGCACCGGCCTCACCGACTCCCTGCGCGACCTGCTCCTGGTCCGGGTCGAGACGCTGCCCGAATCCGCCCAGCGAGTCGCCCGGATCGTCGCCGAGGGCGGCTCCACCGTGGAGTACCGGCTCATCGCCGCCGTCGCCCATCTGCCCGAGGACGACCTCATCGAGGCGCTGCGGGCCGCCGTCGGCGCCAACATCCTCGCCGTCACCCCGGCCGGAGACGGCTACCGCTTCCGGCACTCCCTGGTCCGCGAGGCCGTCGCCGACGACCTCCTGCCCGGCGAACGCTCCCGCCTCAACCGCCGCTACGCCGAGGCCCTGGAGGCCGATCCCACGCTCGTTTCGGCCGACGCGCGCGTGATGCGCCTGGCCAGCTACTGGTACCACGCGCACGACCCGGCAAAGGCCCTGCCCGCCGTCCTGGACGCCTCCGTGGTGGCCCGCCGCCGCCATGCCTACACCGAGCAACTCGGGCTTCTGGAGCGGGCGATGGAGCTGTGGGACAGCGTCCCGCAGGAGGTGCGCTCCGCGCTGCGCCCGGTGGACTACACCGAGGTCTACCCCCCGTGCGGCTGCGACCCGGACACCACCCCGCTGCGCTACCTCGACCTGATGGCCGAGGCCGCCGTCGCGGGCCGCTTCGGGGGAGAGCGCGAACGCGCCCTGAAGATCACCAAGCGGGCCCTGCGCCTGCTGGAGGACGAGCCGGATCCCCTGCGGGCCGCCTGGTTCTGGGTGCAGCGCTCCCGGCTGGTCCAGGCCCAGGCGCGCGGCGACGGCTGGCGGGAACTGGCCACCGCCCAGGACCTGGTGCGCGGACTGCCGCCGTCCGAGGTGCACGCCGAGGTGCTGGCCCTGGCAGCCAACTGGTCCATGCTGCACCGGCCCGGAGCCGAGGCCTTCGCCGCCGCCGAGCGGGCCGTGGAGTACGCGCGGATGGTCGGCGCCCGCGACATCGAACTGCACGCACGCCTCACCCTGGGCGGCCTCATGGTGGACGCCGGCGACCCCGAGTCCGGGCTCGCGGAGATGGGGCAGGTCCTGCGGGACACCCTGGCGGAGGGCGTCCACCATGTCGCCGGCCGCGCCTATGTGAACCTGCCGTCCGAGTTGCAAAGCGTCGGCCGGGACCGGGAGGCCGCCCCCGTCCTGCGCGAGGGCATCGCCTTCGCCCGCAAGCACGGCCTGATGGACTCCGAGGCCTGGATGTGGGGCAACCTGTCCGACGCGCTGTACTCGCTCGGCCAGTGGCAGGAGGCCGCCGAGGCCGCCGGGAAGGCCACCCAGGTCTGCCACAGCGCCAAGCCCCGCGGCGCGGGCGCCCTGAAGCTGGCGCATCTCGCGCTGGCCCGCGGCGACCTCGCCGAGGCGTCCCGGCAGCTCAGCGCAGCGCGCACCCGCTACGGCACCCACGACCCCATGCCCCAGCAGTCCCTGCCGCTGGCCCGCGTCGCCATGGGGGTCGCGGCGGCGCAGGGCCGGTGCAGCATGGACCAGT
>NZ_JBLEBI010000344.1:0-2556 GCF_047340315.1 Streptomyces sp. AF1A | reverse complement strand
CGTCTTCCAGGCGCCCGTGTTCACCGAGCCGAAGTTCCAGACCCCGGAGCGGGCCGCCGCCGAAGCCGCCGCGGAGGCGGTCGAGCCGGAGGGGTCCGAGCGCGAGGAGTACGCGGAGGAGCGCGCCGAGAGCGGTTCGCCTCGTCGCCGTCGTCGCCGTGGCGCCCCGGCCGAGGAGCCGCAGGCCGCCGAGGCCGTGGCGCAGGAGGGCGAGGCCGCGGAGACCGAGGAACCGGAGGAGTCCGCCGAGGACCTCGCCGAGGGCGAGCAGACCGAGGAGACGGAGGGCGCCGAGGGCTTCGAGGAGTCCGGTTCCCGCCGCCGTCGCCGCCGTGGCGGCCGGCGCCGCCGCCGCGGTGACGCCGCCGAGGCCGGCGAGGACGCCGAGGCCGAGGAGCTGGGCGCCGAGCAGGCCGAGCAGGACGCCGAGGACACCGCCGAGCAGGAGGAAGAGGACGCCGAGGAGGCCCGGGACGAGTCCGGGGCGTCCACCGCCGGCAGCCGTCGCCGCCGTCGCCGTCGCCGCCGGGCCGGTGACACCGCCGTGGACGCCGAGCCGTCCGCCGACGACCCGGAGCGCACCGTCGTCAAGGTCCGCGAGCCGCGCAAGGCCGGCGAGCCGTCCGACGAGGTGCAGTCCATCAAGGGCTCCACCCGCCTGGAGGCCAAGAAGCAGCGCCGCCGGGAGGGCCGCGAGCAGGGCCGCCGCCGCGTTCCGATCATCACCGAGGCCGAGTTCCTGGCCCGCCGCGAGGCCGTCGAGCGCGTGATGGTCGTGCGCCAGCAGGGCGACCGCACGCAGATCGGCGTCCTGGAGGACGGCGTGCTCGTCGAGCACTACGTCAACAAGGAGCAGTCGACCTCGTACGTCGGCAACGTCTACCTGGGCAAGGTCCAGAACGTGCTGCCGTCGATGGAGGCGGCCTTCATCGACATCGGCAAGGGCCGCAACGCCGTCCTGTACGCCGGTGAGGTCAACTTCGAGGCGCTCGGCATGTCGGGCGGCCCGCGCCGCATCGAGTCCGCCCTGAAGTCCGGCCAGTCCGTGCTCGTCCAGGTGACGAAGGACCCGATCGGGCACAAGGGCGCCCGCCTGACCAGCCAGGTCTCCCTCCCGGGCCGCTACCTCGTGTACGTCCCCGAGGGCTCCATGACCGGCATCAGCCGCAAGCTGCCCGACACCGAGCGGGCCCGGCTGAAGACCATCCTCAAGAAGATCGTCCCCGAGGACGCGGGCGTCATCGTGCGCACCGCCGCCGAGGGTGCGAGCGAGGACGAACTGCGCCGGGACGTCGAGCGGCTGCAGGCGCAGTGGGAGGAGATCCAGAAGAAGGCGAAGAACGGCAACGCCCCGACGCTGCTGTACGGCGAGCCGGACATGACCGTCCGGGTCGTGCGCGACATCTTCAACGAGGACTTCTCCAAGGTCGTCGTCAGCGGTGACGAGGCCTGGGAGACGATCCACGGGTACGTCGCGCACGTCGCGCCGGACCTGACGGCCCGGCTGTCGAGGTGGACGTCCGAGGTCGACGTCTTCGCCACCTACCGGATCGACGAGCAGCTCGCCAAGGCACTGGACCGCAAGGTCTGGCTGCCCAGCGGCGGTTCGCTGGTGATCGACCGGACCGAGGCGATGGTCGTCATCGACGTCAACACCGGCAAGTTCACCGGCCAGGGCGGCAACCTGGAGGAGACGGTCACCAGGAACAACCTGGAGGCGGCCGAGGAGATCGTGCGCCAGCTGCGGCTGCGCGACCTCGGCGGCATCATCGTGATCGACTTCATCGACATGGTCCTGGAGTCCAACCGCGACCTGGTGCTGCGCCGCCTGCTGGAGTGCCTGGGCCGCGACCGGACGAAGCACCAGGTGGCCGAGGTGACCTCGCTGGGCCTGGTGCAGATGACCCGCAAGCGGGTCGGCCAGGGCCTGCTGGAGTCCTTCTCCGAGACCTGCGTCCACTGCAACGGCCGTGGCGTCATCGTGCACATGGAGCAGGCCGGCACCGGCGGTGGCGGCGGCAAGCGCAAGAAGCGCGGACGCGGCGCCGACGCGCACGAGCACGTGCACGAGACGGCCGCCGTGGCCGTGGAGACGGGCGAGGCCGTCGAGCCGGAGCCGGAGACCGCCGTCGAGGTGGCCGCCGAGGTGGCCGAGCCGGTCGCGCTCCCCGCGCCGGACTTCGCGCCGGACGAGGAGCTGTACAGCAGTGTCGCCGAGGCGGAGGCGGCGGCCACCCGTGGCCGCACCCGTCGCCGGGCGAGCCGCCGGGCGACGGCTCCGGCCGGTGCGCCCCAGACGGAGAAGGCGTCCGGGAAGGCGCGGGAGACCCGGAAGGCTCCCGAGGCCCCCGAGGAAGCGGGCGCGCAGGCTCCGACCGCCCAGGACGTCACCGCCGCGGAGGCGGCGGCGCGCCCGGTGCGGCAGGAGCCGGCCGCCGAGGCCCTCGCCGAGCCCATGGCCGCCGAGGACCACGTGGTCCCGGCGCCTCAGGCCGAGGCGCCTGTCGCCGAGGAAGCCGCGCCGATGGGCCGTACGCGCCGCCGGGTGACCCGGAA
>NZ_JBLEBI010000343.1:0-2562 GCF_047340315.1 Streptomyces sp. AF1A | reverse complement strand
CCCGCCCACCCGTCGGCTCAGCCCAGCCGCGCCCGGCGGCAGCGGCTGGCGCAGGGCGCGGTTCGGCCGCCCCTCCGCGCGGGTCGCCTGCTTCTCGGTGCGGGGCGTCCGCTTCCGCGCTCCGCTCAGCCGCGCGGGCCTTCCGTTGCGGCGCACATGCCTCGCCCGCCCCGGCACCCGCCCACCCGTCGGCTCAGCCCAGCCGCTTCAGGAGCTCCTCGGCGACCGGCGCCGAGGAGGCCGGGTTCTGGCCGGTGATCAAGTTCCGGTCGACGACCACGTGCGGCGCCCACGGCTCGGCGGCCCGGACGTCGACGCCCGCCTCGGTCAGCCGGTCCTGGAGCAGCCACCTCGCTCGCTCGGCGAGGCCGCCCTGGATCTCCTCGGCGTTGGTGAAGGCCGCCGCCCGGTAGCCGGCGAAGGCGTTGGAGCCGTCGGCCCGGACCGCGGCGAGCAGGGCGGCCGGACCGTGGCAGACCACGGCCAGCGGCGTGCCCGAGTCGAGGGCCGCCACGAGCAGGCGCCCGGACTCGGCGTCGACGGCCAGGTCCTCCATCGGGCCGTGCCCGCCGGGGTAGAAGACGGCGGCGAAGTCGTCGAGGTCGACCTCGGACAGCTTCACCGGTGTGCGCAGCTCGGCCATGCCCTCCAGCCCGCGCGCCATCTCGTCCGCCCGCTCCTGGCCCCCGTTGACCTCGGGCGCCAGGCTCGCCCGGTCGACGGGCGGCACCACACCGCCGGGAGTGGCGACGACGATCTCGTGACCGGCGGCCTTCAGGGCGCGGTAGGGGACCACGGCCTCCTCGGCCCAGAAGCCGGTGGGGTGCGGGGTGCCGTCGGCGAGCGTCCAGCGGTCGGCGCCGGTCAGCACGAACAGGATCTTCGACATGGGTTTCCTTCTCACGGAGGGCTTGCGTCTGCGGAATCGAACGTAGGCGAACCGACCCATAGGCAACCAATGAAAGGCCGAATGGTTGGCATTGGAAGTCCTATGGCACGCGGAGGGCGCGGGACGGTCGATACTCGGCCGTGTGGAGATCGCTGCCCTCGACCTGAACCTGCTGCGCACCTTCCTGGCGGTGTACCGCTCCGGATCCTTCACGGGTGCCGGGCGCCTGCTGGGCCTGTCGCAGCCGACGGTGACGACGCAGATGCGCGCGCTGGAACGGCAGACCGGCCGGGAGCTGTTCGAACGGCTGCCGCGCGGGGTCGCGCCGACGCCGGTGGCCGACGAACTCGCGGCCCGGATCGCCGCGCCGCTGGACGAACTGGCCGCCGTGGCCGGCCCGGACGCGCGGGCCGGTGCCCGGGGTGAGCCGGTGCATCTGGCCGGGCCCGCCGAGCTGCTGTGCACCACCGCGCTGCCCGCGCTCGCGCCGCTGGTGGCCGAGGGCGTGCGGCTGCGGGTGGCCACCGGGCTGACGGACGCCCTGCTGGAGGAGCTGCGCGCCGGCCGCCACGACCTGGTGATCGCCACCACCCGTCCCCGCGGTCGCGCCCTGCACGCCACGCCGCTCACCGACGAGGAGTTCGTCCTGGTCGCCGCCCCGGTGTGGGCGGACCGGGTGGCGGGGCGGCTCGCCGCGGAGGGTCCGGCCGCGCTGCACGACGTCCCGCTGGTCACGTACGCGGAGGACCTGCCGATCGCCCGGCGTTACTGGCGCCATGTCTTCGGCAGGCGTCTGTCGCGGACCGCCGCGGTGACGGTGCCCGATCTGCGCGGAGTCCTCGCGGCGGTGGCGGCGGGCGCCGGGTTCAGTGTGCTGCCCCGCTATCTGTGCCTGGACCTGCTGGAGTCCGGCGCGGTGGTGGCGCTGCTGGAGCCGGAGGACCCGCCGATCAACACGGGTTTCCTGGTCCGTCGCCCCGGCCCCTCCGACAATCCCGACGTGGCGCGCGTGGGCGAGTTCCTGCTGCGCGCGGCCCGGGCCTGGTGAGCCCGACCGCGCCGGTTCGTCTCTCGGCCGACGCGATCGGGACGGCGGGCCGTGCCGTCGTCACCGTGACGCGCGTGCTGTTCCGGCTCGTCGCGCGCGGGTTCGGGGTGGCGGCTGGCCAGGGACCGCAGGCATCCCGCCCGTGCTGTCACTGTGGTGCGCGTGCTGTTCCGGCTCGCCGCGCGCGGGTTCCGGGCAGCGGCTCGCCAGGGGTTGCCGGCACCCGCGCGGGGCCTCAGCGTCGTACGCCCCGGCTTGCGGGGACGGGGCGGCTCGCGCGCCGTCAGCCCTCGTATGCCCCCGCTCCCTCTTCCGCGTACGCCACCGCCTCGGGGTGGCCGAAGAGGCCGGGCAGGCCGCCGGTGTGGACGAACACGGTCTTTTCGCCGGGCCGCACGTCGCCGTCGCGTGCGGCGGCGCGCAGTCCCGCGAGGGCACGGCCGGTGTAGGTCGGGTCGAGGACGAGTCCCTCGGTGCGGGCGGCCAGCCGCAGTGCCTCGGCCACCGGCTGCGTCAGCGCCGCGTACGCGCGGCCGACCTGGTCGCGGCGTACCCGCAGCCCCTCGGCGGTGACGGCCTCCGCGGTCAGCGGTGCCGCGAACTCCGCCACCGCCTCGGCGGGGTC
>NZ_JBLEBI010000342.1:0-2584 GCF_047340315.1 Streptomyces sp. AF1A | reverse complement strand
ATCGGGGAGTTCGACGGCCACCCCGCGCGCCCACGCCTGCCCCACGGCGTGCAGCAGATGGCGCCGGTCGGAGCCGGACTGCTTCGCCCCGCGCAGGGTGGTCACCGGGCGCACGGCCCGGCCGGCGACCTGGTCGGCGAACCGGCCCAGCGCCCGGCCCGGGCCGAGCTCCAGCAGCACCGCGTCCGGGGCGGCGGCCAGCAACTCGGCCACGCCGTCGGCGAACCGCACGGTCGCGCGGGCCTGCCGGGCCCAGTAGCCGGGGTCGGTGGCCTCGGCGTCGGTGATCCAGGTGCCGGTGACGTCGGAGACGAAGGGGATGTCCGGGGTGCGCGGCGCCGCGGTGCCGACGAGCTCGGCGAACGGGCCGGTCATCGGGTCGAGCATCGCCGAGTGGAAGGCGTGCGAGGTGACCAGCCGCCTGGCCGCCACGCCGCGCTCGGCGAGGCGTGCCTCGGCGGCGCGCACCGCCTCCTCGGTGCCGGACAGCACGCAGCGGCGGGGCGCGTTGAGCGCGGCGACGCCCAGCCCGTCACCGGTCAGTTCGGCCGCCTCGGCCTCGGAGAGCTCCACCGCCAGCATGGCGCCGCGCGGCAGCTCGCCCATCATCCGGCCCCGGGCGGCGACCAGCCGCACGGCGTCGGGGAGGGTGAACACCCCCGCCACGCAGGCGGCCGTCCACTCCCCCAGGCTGTGCCCGAGCAGGGCGACGGGGCGCACGCCGCGCGACTGCCACCAGCGGGCCAGCGCGTACTCGACGGCGAAGAGCGCGGGCTGCGCGAGCCGGGTGTCCACCAGCGGATCGGCGGCGCCCTCGGCCGCGGGCGCGCTCAGCAGGGCCCGCAGGTCGATGCCCTCGCCGGCGAGCAGATCGGCGACCTCGCCCAGGTGCCGGGCGAACTCCGGCTCGGTGCGCAGCAGTCCGGCGGCCATGCCCTGGTACTGGGTGCCCTGCCCGGGGAAGAGGAAGGCGACCGGGGTCTCGCCGCGCTGGTGCTCCCGGCCGGCCCGGCGCAGGGCGGCGGCGGCCTCGGCGGGGCCGGCGGCGACCACCGCGGCGCGGTGGGGGAAGCGGCGGCGCCGGTGGGCGAGGGTGTGGGCGACGTCGCGCAGGTCCGGGGCGGCGGTCTCCTCCAGCGCGTCCGCCAGCCGGGAGGCGGCCGAGGCCAGCGCGTCCTCGCTGCGCGCGGAGACCACGATCAGCTGCTCGCCGTCCTCGGCGCCGTCCTGCGCGGGCGGCGCGGCCGGCGGCTGCTCCAGCACCACGTGGGCGTTGGTGCCGCCCACGCCGAAGGAGCTGACGCCGGCCCGGCGCGGCCCCTCGCCCGGGGGCCACGGGGTGAGCCGGTCGACCACGGCGAACGGCGACTTCTCGTTCGTCCGGGGGTTGCGCCGCCGGTAGTGCAGGCTCGCCGGCAGCACGCCCTCGCGCACCGCGAGCACCGTCTTGATCAGGCCGATCACGCCCGAAGCGGCGTTCAGATGGCCGATGTTGGTCTTCACCGAGCCGACGTGCACCGAGCCGGGCGCCAGGCCCTCCGCGCCGAACACCTCGTCCAGCGCCGCGAGTTCCACCGGGTCGCCGATGGCGGTGCCGGTGCCGTGCGCCTCGACGTAGCCGACGGTGGCGGGGCTGACCCCGGCCGCCGAGTAGGCGTCGTGCAGCACCTGGACCTGGCCGTCGACGCTGGGCGCGGTGTACCCGGTCTTGCGGGCGCCGTCGTTGTTCACGGCCGTGCCCAGGATCACCGCGTGCACCCGGTCGCCGTCGGCGAGGGCGTCGGAGAGCCGCTTGAGCGCGACGACGCCGACCCCGCTGCCGAAGACGGTGCCGGAGGCGTCCGCGTCGAAGGCCCGGCAGTATCCGTCGGGCGACTGGATGCCGCCGGTCTCGTGGACGTACCCCCAGTCCTGCGGCAGCTTCAGGGAGGCGCCGCCGGCCAGGGCCATGTCGCACTGGTAGTCCAGCAGGGCCCGGGCCGCCTCGGCGACCGCGACCAGCGAGGTGGAGCAGGCGGTCTGCACGGTGACGGCGGGCCCGGTCAGGCCGAGCCGGTGGGCGACCCGGCTGGTCAGGTAGTCCTTGTCGTTGCCGTGCAGCAGGGCCGCCGGGTACTCGCCGAGCAGTTGGTCGCGGCCCAGGCCGGGCAGCACGTTGAGCACGAGGTAGGAGTTGAAGGACGTGCCGCCCCACACCCCGATCCGCCCGCCGGCCCGCTCCGGGTCGCAGCCGGCGTCCTCCAGCGCCGCCCAGCACTGCTCCAAAAAGAGCCGGTGCTGCGGGTCGGCGAGGGCCGCCTCGCGCGGTGTCATGCCGAAGAACTCGGCGTCGAAGTCCTCCGCCGCGCGCAGCGGGGCGACGGCCGGCACATAGCCGTCCGGGGCGTCCTCCGGTACGGCGGTGCGCTCGATGGACTCCACCCCGCGCACCAGGTTGTCCCAGAACCCGGCGGCGTCGTCGGCCCCCGGGACCCGGCAGGCCAGGCCGACGACCGCGATCCGCTCGAAGTCGCCGGGCCCCTCGTCGTACTCCTCCATGGTCACCCTCGGTTCCCCCGGTTCAGCCATCTGCCTGTCCCCTTCT
>NZ_JBLEBI010000341.1:0-2595 GCF_047340315.1 Streptomyces sp. AF1A | reverse complement strand
GGCGGCCGTGGTGCGCACCCGGCGTTGTTTCAGTTCGGGCAGCCTGGCCCCGGGCACGCCCCGCTTGACACCGATCAGCGCGTCCATCAGCCGCAGGCCCTCGAAGGCGTCCCGCGCGTAGCGGACCTCGCCCTGGTAGATCTCGTGCAGATCCTGCTCGACATACGCCCGGGTCAACGCCGCACCACCCAGGATCACCGGGAAACGCGCCGCCAGACCCCGCGCGTTGAGCTCCTCCAGGTTCTCCTTCATGATCACCGTGGACTTCACCAACAGCCCCGACATACCGATCACATCGGCCCGATGCTCCTCGGCCGCCTGAAGGATCGCCGACACCGGCTGCTTGATCCCCAGATTCACCACGTTGTAGCCATTGTTCGACAAAATGATGTCGACCAGGTTCTTACCGATGTCATGCACGTCCCCGCGCACCGTCGCCAGCACGATCGTGCCCTTGCCCTCGGCATCCGACTTCTCCATGTACGGCTCGAGATACGCCACCGCCGCCTTCATCACCTCGGCGGACTGCAACACGAACGGCAACTGCATCTGCCCCGAACCGAACAGGTCCCCCACGACCTTCATCCCGTCCAGCAACGTCTCATTGACGATGTCCAACGCCGGCCGCTCGATCAGCGCCGCATCCAGATCGGCCTCCAGCCCGTTGCGCTCACCGTCGATGATCCGCCGCTTCAACCGCTCCTCCAGCGGCAACGCGGCCAACTCCTGCGCCCTACCCGCCTTCAACGACGTCGCCGTCGCCCCCTCGAACAACTGCATCAGCCTCTGCAGCGGGTCATAGCCCTCACGACGCCGGTCATAGATCAGATCCAGGGCGACAGCGACCTGCTCCCCGTCGAACCGCGCGATCGGCAAAATCTTCGACGCGTGCACGATCGCCGAGTCCAGCCCCGCCTTCACACACTCGTCCAGGAACACCGAGTTCAACAAAATCCGCGCGGCCGGATTCAGCCCGAAGGAGATGTTCGACAACCCCAACGTGGTCTGCACCCGCGGATGGCGCCGCTTCAACTCCCGGATCGCCTCGATCGTCGCCACACCATCCCCCCGGGACTCCTCCTGCCCCGTACAGATGGTGAACGTCAGGGTGTCGATGAGAATGTCCTCCTCACGCACCCCCCAATTCCCCGTCAGATCAGCGATCAGCCGCTCGGCGATCTGCACCTTCTTCTGGGCCGTGCGCGCCTGCCCCTCCTCATCGATCGTCAACGCGATCAACGCCGCACCATGCTCCTGCGCCAGCTGCGCAACCCGCGCGAACCGCGACCCCGGCCCGTCACCGTCCTCATAGTTCACCGAGTTGATCACCGCACGGCCACCCAGCTTCTCCAGCCCCGCCCGGATCACCTCCACCTCGGTGGAATCCAACACCACCGGCAACGTCGACGCCGTCGCGAACCGGCCCGCCAGCTCCTCCATGTCCGCCACACCATCCCGGCCGACATAGTCCACACACAGATCCAGCATGTGCGCACCCTCACGGATCTGCTCCCGCGCCAACTCCACACAATCGTCCCAGCGACCCGCCAGCATCGCCTCACGGAACTTCTTCGACCCGTTCGCGTTCGTCCGCTCACCGATCGCCAGATACGCCGTCTCCTGCCGAAACGGCACCGCCTGATACAACGACGCCGCACCCGGCTCCGGACGCGGATCCCGCGCAGGAGGCGTCACACCCCGAACCCGCTCCACCACCAACCGCAGATGCTCCGGCGTCGTACCACAACACCCACCCACCAGCGACAGCCCGTACTCGGCGACGAAACTCTCCTGCGCATCCGCCAACCCCTCCGGACCCAGCGGGAAATGCGCCCCCTGCTTCGTCAGCACCGGCAGCCCCGCATTCGGCATGCACAACAACGGAATCCGCGCATGCCGCGCCAGATGACGCAGATGCTCACTCATCTCCGCCGGCCCCGTCGAACAGTTCAAGCCGATCACGTCGATGCCCAACGGCTCCAACGCCGTCAACGCCGCACCGATCTCCGAACCCAGCAGCATCGTCCCGGTCGTCTCGAACGCCATCGACACCAGCAACGGCACCTCGACACCCACCGCCGCCATCGCCCTCCGCGCACCGATCACCGACGCCTTCGTCTGCAACAGATCCTGCGTCGTCTCCACGATCAACGCATCCGCACCACCCGCCAGCAACCCCTCCGCATTCGCCTGAAAACCATCACGAACAGTGGCGAAGGAGACATGACCCAGCGTCGGCAGCTTCGTGCCCGGGCCCATCGAACCCAGCACCCAACGTATGCGGCCGTCCCCGGTGGTGAACTCGTCCGCGACCTCACGGGCGATACGGGCACCCGCCTCCGACAGCTCATGGACGCGATCGGCGATGTCGTACTCGGCCATGGCCGCGTGGTTGGCCCCGAAGGTGTTGGTCTCCACGCAGTCCACCCCCACCGAGAAGTACGCCTCGTGGACCGAACGGACGATATCCGGGCGGGTGACATTCAGGACCTCGTTGCAGCCCTCCAACTGCTGGAAGTCCTCCAAGGACGGGTCATGGGCCTGGAGCATGGTGCCCATCGCCCCGTCGGCGACCACCACACGGGTGGCAAGGGC
>NZ_JBLEBI010000340.1:0-2674 GCF_047340315.1 Streptomyces sp. AF1A | reverse complement strand
GGAGCAGCGGGTGGCGCCGCGGTCGGCGGGCGCGGGACATGAGGAGACCGGATCGGCCGGCGCCGGTCCGGGCGGCACGCCCCCGCCCGCTGTGCAGGACACCGGCGCCCGCCGCCGCATCCCGCGCACCGACCGGCTGCTGCGCGAGCCCCGCCTGGCCGCGGCCGTGGACCGGCTCGGCGCGGCGGTGGTGAAACAGGCCGTCCGGGAAGCGCAGCAGCGGGCCCGCGCGGGCGGCCTCCCGCCCGAACAGGTCGCCGAGGCGGCGCTGGCCCTGCTGCCCGGCACCGCGAGCGGGCTGCGCCCGGTGATCAACGCCACCGGGGTGCTGCTCCACACCAACCTCGGCCGCGCACCGCTGTCGGCCGCCGCCCGCCAAGCCGTCCAGGAGGCGGCCGGACCCACGGACGTGGAACTCGACCTGACGGCCGGAACCCGGGCCCGCCGCGGACGCTCCGCCCTGGCCGCGCTGCACTCCCGGGTGCCGTCCGCCGGGGCCGTCCACGTCGTGAACAACGGGGCCGCTGCGCTCGTCCTGGCCGCCACCGCGCTCGCGGCCGGCAGGGAGATCGTCGTCAGCCGGGGCGAGATGGTGGAGATCGGCGACGGCTTCCGCCTGCCCGACCTGCTCGTGACGACCGGCGCCCGGCTCCGCGAGGTCGGCACCACCAACCGCACGACGGCCGCCGACTACGCCGGCGCGATCGGCCCCGACACCGGGTTCGTGCTGAAGGTGCACCCCTCCAACTTCCGCATCACCGGTTTCACCCGCTCCGCCGAGGTCGCCGAGCTCACCGGCCTCGGTGTCCCGGTCGTCGTCGACATCGGCTCCGGGCTGCTCGCCCCGCACCCGGCGCTGCCCGACGAACCCGACGCCGCCACCCAGCTGCGCGCGGGCGCCGCCCTCGTCACCGCGAGCGGTGACAAACTGCTCGGCGGACCCCAGTGCGGACTGCTGCTCGGCGACCAGGACCTGGTCCACACCCTCGCCCGTCATCCGCTGGCCCGCGCCCTGCGCGTCGACAAGCTCACCCTGGCCGCCCTGGAGGCCACCCTCACCGGCCCACCCACCCCGACGGCCCTCGCCCTCACCTGCGATCCGGGCCGCCTCCGCGCCCGAGCCGAGCGGCTCGCGGCCGAGCTGGGCGCCCACGGCATCGACGTACGGGCCGTCGACAGCAGCGCCACCGTCGGCGGCGGCGGCGCACCCGGGGTCACCCTGCCCAGCGCGGCGCTCTCCCTGCCCGAGCCGTACGCCGCCGCGCTGCGCACCGGCCCGGTCCCGGTTGTCGGGCGCCTGGAGGCCGGACGCTGCCTGCTGGACCTGCGGGCGGTGCCCGCGGAGGACGACGAACGGCTCGCGCGGGCCGTGCGGTCGGTGCCGCCCACGGCGGAAGGGCGGGCGTGATGCGGGTCCTCGCCACCGCCGGCCATGTCGACCACGGCAAGTCCGCCCTGGTGCGGGCCCTCACCGGCATGGAGCCCGACCGCTACGAGGAGGAGCGCCGCCGGGGCCTCACCCTCGACCTCGGCTTCGTGTGGACCCGGCTCACCCCCGACGGGGACCACCTCGCCTTCGTCGACGTGCCCGGGCACGAGCGGTTCGTGCCGACCATGCTGGCCGGCGTCGGACCCGTCCCCGCCGTGCTGTTCGTCGTCGCCGCCGACCAGGGTTGGCAGCCGCAGTCGCAGGAGCACCTGGCCGTACTGGACGCGCTCGGCGTCCGGCACGCCGTCCTCGCCGTGACCCGCAGCGACCTCGCGGACCCCGACCCCGTGCGCGCCGACGCCGTCGAGCGCCTCGCCCGGACCTCCCTCGGCACGGTGGCGTCGGTCCCCGTGAGCGCGGTCACCGGCACGGGTCTGGACGCCCTGCGCGGTGAACTGGCCCGTCTCGCACTGGAGTTGCCCGATCCCGACCCCGACGCAGACGTGCGGCTGTGGCTGGACCGGTCCTTCACCGTGCGCGGCCACGGCACCGTGGTGACCGGCACCCTCGGCGCGGGCACCCTGCGCGTCGGCGACCGGCTGGTCACCGGGGACGGCTCGGCGGCGCTGCGGGTGCGCGGGCTGCAGAGCCTCAACCAGGACCGCGAGGCGGTCACCGGGGTGGCCCGGGTGGCGGTCAACGTCCACGGCCAGGGAGACGGCACCCTGCGCCGCGGGCAGGTGCTGCTGACCCCGGACCGCTGGTCGGCGACTGAGCTGATCGACGTCCGGGTCTCCGGCGAGCCGGTGGCCGACCTGCCCCGCCACGTCACCCTGCACATCGGCACGGCCGCCGTGCCGGTGACCGTCCGCCCCCTCGGCACGGACACCGCCCGGCTCACCCTCGGCCGGAAACTGCCTCTGCGCGTCGGTGACCGCGCGGTGCTGCGCGAGCCCGGCGGCAGCCGGACGCCCAGCGGGGTCACCGTCCTCGACGTACGGCCGCCCGGGCTGACCCGGCGCGGCGCCGGCCGGGCCCGCGCCGCCGAACTGGCCGCCCTGACCGGCCGCCCCGACGGAGCCGGCGAACTGCGCCGCCGCAAGCTGATCCGGCGCGCCGACCTGCACGCGATGGGCGTGCCCGCGCCCACCGAACCGGTCACCGGCGACTGGCTCGCCGACGAGTCGTACTGGCACACCCTGAAGGACCGGCTGGTCGACGAGGCCGAGCGGCACGCCCGCGCGC
>NZ_JBLEBI010000339.1:0-2732 GCF_047340315.1 Streptomyces sp. AF1A | reverse complement strand
GCCGCCTGCTGCCCGGCCTGACCCCGAGCGGGCACGACGCCTGGCGGGCCGGCCCACTGGAGCCCGACGACATCGCCCACCTGCGCGCGGTGGCCGCCGCCCTGCCTCCGGAGGGCCACGCCGTGCCCCTGCCGGGTCCCGGCGCGCTCCGGCTGGCCGAGCCGGAGGCGCTGATCCGCTCCTTCCTGGACGCGGTCGCCGACACCCTGCCCCGCACCCCCGCCGCCCCCTGGACCGCGGGCCGGCCCTTCGCCGCCCGCGAGCCCCAAACCCTGCCGCGGGCGCACGAGTGGGCCGCCGAGGTCGCCGCCGGCATGGACGCGGGCGTGCGGATCTCCCTGCGCCTGGACCTGTCGGCGTACGACGTCTTCGACGCGGGTACGGCCGAGGGCGCGCGTGCCGCCGGGGCGGCGATCGTGCAGGTGCACAGCCTCGCCGACCCCACCCTGGTGGCCGATGCCGCGGCCCTGTGGGCGGGCGAGGCCGACACGGCCTTCGGGCCACGCGCGCGGGTGGACGCGGCCCTCGCCGTGCGGCGCGCGGCCCGCGTGTGGGCGCCCCTGGACCGGCTCGCCGAGCAGGACGTGCCCGACGTTCTCGCCCTGTCCGAAGAGGAGGTGGGCGAGCTGCTCGGGGTCGCGGCCTCCCGGCTGGCCGCCGCCGGAGTCGCCGTGCACTGGCCCCGCGACCTCGCCCGCGACCTGACGGCGACCGCGGTGGTGCGGCCCGCCCCCGGCTCCGCCACCGACGGCACCGGCTTCTTCGAGAGCGAGGACCTGCTGCAGTTCCGCTGGCAGCTCGCGCTCGGCGGGGATCCGCTCAGCGACGCCGAGATGGACGCGCTCGCCGAGGGGCACCGGCCGGTCGTACGGCTGCGGGACCGCTGGGTGCTGGTCGACCCGGCCCTCGTCCGCAAGGCCCGCAAACGCGAACTGGGTCTGCTCGACCCGGTGGACGCGCTGTCCGTCGCGCTCACCGGCGAGGCCGAGGTCGACGGGGAGACGCTCCCGGCCGTTCCCGTGGGCGCACTGGCCGCCCTCCGGGCGCGCCTCACCGCGGGCCTGCACCCCGCGGAGCCGCCCGCCGGCCTACACGCCACCCTGCGCGACTACCAGCTGCGCGGCCTCGCCTGGCTCGACCTCATGACCTCGCTCGGCCTCGGCGGCTGCCTCGCCGACGACATGGGCCTCGGCAAGACCGTCACCCTCATCGCCCTGCACCTGAAGCGGGCCCGCGCCGAACCCACCCTCGTGGTCTGCCCCGCGTCCCTGCTGGGCAACTGGCAGCGCGAGATCACCCGGTTCGCGCCCGGCGTCCCCGTCCGCCGCTTCCACGGCCCCGACCGCACCCTGGACGGCCTCGACGGCGGCTTCGTCCTCACCACGTACGGCACCATGCGCTCCACCGCCGCCCGCCTGGCCGAACAGCCCTGGGGCATGATCGTCGCCGACGAGGCCCAGCACGTGAAGAACCCCTACTCGGCCACCGCCAAGGCGCTGCGCACCATCCCGGCGCCCGCGCGCGTGGCGCTCACCGGCACTCCGGTGGAGAACAACCTCTCCGAGCTGTGGGCCCTGCTCGACTGGACGACGCCCGGCCTCCTCGGCCCCCTGAAGACCTTCCGCGCCCGGCACGCGCGGGCCGTGGAGAACGGCGAGGACGCGGAGGCGGTCGAGCGCCTGGCCCGCCTGGTCCGCCCCTTCCTCCTGCGCCGCAAGAAGTCCGACCCCGGCATCGTCCCCGAACTGCCGCCCAAGACGGAGACGGACCATCCGGTGCCGCTCACCCGGGAGCAGGCCGCGCTGTACGAGGCGGTGGTGCGCGAGTCCCTGCTGGCCATCGAGACCGCCGAGGGCATCGCCCGCCGGGGCCTGGTCCTCAAGCTCCTCGGCGCGCTCAAGCAGATCTGCGACCACCCCGCGCTGTACCTGAAGGAGGAGGGACGGGCCGACCGCCTGGCCCACCGCTCCGGCAAACTCGCCCTTCTCGACGAGCTGTTGGACACCCTGCTCGCCGAGGACGGCTCGGCGCTCGTCTTCACCCAGTACGTCGGCATGGCGCGCCTCATCACGGCCCACCTGTCCGCCCGCGCGATCCCCGTGGACCTGCTGCACGGCGGCACCGCGGTGCCGGAGCGCGAGCGCATGGTCGACCGCTTCCAGGGCGGCGAGACCCCCGTCCTGGTGCTGTCGCTGAAGGCGGCCGGCACTGGCCTCAACCTCACCCGGGCAGGCCATGTCATCCACTTCGACCGCTGGTGGAACCCGGCCGTCGAGGAGCAGGCCACCGACCGCGCCTACCGCATCGGCCAGACCCAACCCGTCCAGGTCCACCGCCTGGTCACCGAGGGCACGGTCGAGGACCGCATCGCCGAGATGCTGACCGCCAAGCGCGCCCTGGCCGACGCCGTCCTCGGCTCCGGCGAGGCCGCCCTCACCGAACTGACCGACCGCGAGCTGTCCGACCTGGTCTCCCTGCGGAGGACGCCATGACGACCGGCAACCCCGCCGACGCCGCCCGCCGGGCCCTCCGGGAAGCCCGACAGCGGGCGGCTGCCGCCGGGGCCGAGCGGGTGGTGCCGGGCACGGGGGCCGAGCGGGTGGCGCCGAGCACGGGGGCCGAGCGTGCGACGGACGCCGGCACCGAGCGGACGGGCCTGGACGCCGTGGGTGCGCGGGCGGGGGCGGGCAGCGGGGCCGAGCCGGCGCGGGTGGCGGGCGCGGGTGCCGAGG
>NZ_JBLEBI010000034.1:0-48247 GCF_047340315.1 Streptomyces sp. AF1A | reverse complement strand
GCGGTGTGTGGTGCGGGGCGGTGCGCGGTGCGTGGCGCGGGGGGCGGGACGGGGCCGCGGGACGGGGCGCGGGAAGCGGTCTGGGACGGCACGGGGGGACGTAAACGCTTGCGCAAGCGTTTACGCAGGGGCGGTCGATGGGATACCGTCCCGGCCGGAAGCCCTGTGTGGCCCGACCCGATGACCCGGTGGCCGGCAACTCGGTGGCCGATGACTCGATGGCCGGTGACCCCGTGGCCCGGTGATGCTGCGGCCCAGCGGGACCGATGGAGGAGAGAACGCGATGCCCACCATGGCGGACGTCGCCCGGAGCGCCGGAGTCTCCGTGGCGACCGTCTCGCACGTCCTGAACGGCACCCGCCCGGTGCTGCCCCACACCCGGCAGGCCGTCCTGGACGCCATCGACGCCCTCGGCTACACGCCGAACACCCTGGCCCGCTCCCTGGTGACCTCGCGTACCCGCTCCATCGGGCTCGCGGTGTCGGCGATCAGCAACCCGTACTTCACGGAGATCCTGCAGGGCGTCGAGGCGGCCTGCCTGGAGGCGGGCTACAGCCTGCTCATCGCCGACCCGCACGACGACCCCCGGCACGAACGCAAGGTCGCGCAACTCCTCCACGAGCGCCGGGTGGACGGCATGATCGTCGCCCCTTCCGCGGACCCGCACGACCTCGTCGGCTACCTCCGCCGCCACGCCGTGCCGACCGTGTTCCTGGACCGGGTGGTCGACCCGGACGTGTACGACGGTCCCGGGCGGGGCGCCGCAGCCCCGGGCAGACCGTGCTTCGACCAGGTCTGCGCCGAGAGCGCCGCACCCACGGCCGAGCTGGTCGCGCATCTCGCCGGGCTGGGCCACCGCCGGATCGGCCTCGTCGCCGGCCTGCCGGGACTGAGCACGACCGGTGAACGCATCGACGGCTACCTGCACGGCCTCGCCGCCGCGGGTCTGGCGCGCGACGACCGCCTCCTGGTGTCCGGGCACTCCGAGTCCGCCGGCGCCGAACAGGCCACGGACGCCCTGCTCGGCCTGCCCGATCCGCCGACGGCGCTCGTCACCGCCAACAACGCGATGACCATCGGCGCCCTGCGCGCCCTGCGCCGGCGCGGACTGTCCGTGCCGGACGACATCGCCCTGTGCTGCTTCGACGACTTCGTCTGGGCCGACCTTTTCTCGCCCCGGCTCACCGCCGTTGCCCAGCCGAGCAGGGAACTGGGCGCCGAAGCCGTCCGGGTGCTCCTGGACCGCTTGGCGGAGCCGGACGGTCCGGCACGGACGGTCCGGCTGCCGTGCACCTTCGTCCACCGCACGTCCTGCGGGTGCCCGGAGGAGCCGGGCAGGGCCGGGACGGCCCGGCACATCGCATCAGCCCCCTTGTCCCAGAAGGGAACCGACTCGTGATCGTCGTCGCCGGTGAGGCACTGATCGACCTGGTACCGCAGGGCCCCGGTGCCCTCGCGGGCCTGAAGCCGGCGCTGGGCGGCGGCCCGTACAACACCGCCGTAGCCCTCGGCCGCCTCGGCTCGCGCACCGCGTTCTGCTCCCGGACGTCGAACGACGCCTTCGGCGAGGCCCTGCTCGACGGGCTGCGGCGGGCCGGAGTCGACGTGTCGGGCGTACAGCGCGGACCGGAGCCGACGACCCTCGCGGTGGCCACGATCGACGACGGTGGCTCGGCCGCGTACACCTTCTACGTCGACGGCACCGCCGACCGCCTCTTCACCACCCCGGCCGCGCTGCCCGCGGACACGCGCGCGGTGTCCTTCGGCACCTGCTCGCTCGTCCTGGAACCGGGGGCGAGCGCCTACGAGGAGCTGATGCGGAGGGCGGCCGGACAGGGGCTGTTCACCGCGCTCGACCCCAACATCCGGGCCGGACTGATCCCGGACGCGGACGCCTACCGGGCGCGCTTTCGGAGCTGGCTGCCCTCGGTGACTCTGTTGAAGGTGTCCGCGGAGGACGCGGCGTGGCTGGGCGGCACGCCGCGCGAGTGGCTGGCCGCGGGCCCGTCGGCCGTCGTGGTCACGCGGGGCGGCGACGGCCTGACCGTGTTCACCCGTGACGGCGGGGAGTGCTCCGTGCCGGGTGAGAAGGTCGAGGTCGTGGACACCATCGGCGCGGGCGACACGGTGAACGCGGCCCTGCTGCACGGCCTGGCCACCCAGGAGGCGCTGTCTGCGCAGGCGCTCACCGCCCTCGGGACGGAGGGCTGGTCACGGCTGTTGCGCTTCGCGGCGCGCGCCGCGGCGATCACCTGCTCGCGGCCGGGGGCGGAGCCGCCGTACGCGGCAGAGGCGGGTGAACCGTAGCGGTCCTTCTCCGCTGTCGTCTTTTCAAGGTGCGGCCGGTCCTGCGCTGCGGGGACCCGACGAACCGCAGGGCCGGGGTGGCTGATGATGGAACGAGCGGCGCCCCGCGGGGAGTTCCCGCGGGGCGCCGCTTTCTGAGCGGGTGTCAGGCCTTGCGTGTCCGCGTCGACTTCTTCGCGGGCGCCGCCTTCTTCGTGGCTCCGGCGGCCTTCTTCGTCGCCGTGTTGTTGGCGTTGGCCGTCACCGTCTGCCGGGTGGCCGACCTGGCCGCGGCCGTCTTCCTCTTCGCGCCGCGCGGCGCCGGCACCGTGTCCGCGTCGCTGATGCGGTCGGCGCCGAGGATCTCGCGCAGGAACTTGCCGGTGTGGCTGGCCGGGACACCGGCGACCTCCTCGGGCGTGCCCTCCGCGACCACGAGACCACCGCCCGCGCCGCCCTCCGGGCCCATGTCCACGATCCAGTCGGCCGTCTTGATCACATCGAGGTTGTGCTCGATGACGATGACCGTGTTGCCCTTGTCGACCAGGCCGCCGAGCACCGTCAGCAGCTTGCTGATGTCCTCGAAGTGCAGACCGGTGGTCGGCTCGTCCAGGACGTAGACGGTGCGGCCGGTGGAGCGCTTCTGCAGTTCGCTGGCCAGCTTCACGCGCTGGGCCTCACCGCCGGAGAGGGTGGTGGCGGACTGGCCGAGGCGGACGTAGCCGAGGCCGACGTCGTTCAGCGTCCTCAGGTGGCGGGAGATCGCCGGGACCGCCTCGAAGAAGTGCATGGCCTCCTCGATCGGCATGTTCAGCACCTCGGCGATGGACTTGCCCTTGTAGTGGACCTCCAGGGTCTCCCGGTTGTACCGGGCGCCGTGGCAGACCTCGCACGGGACGTAGACGTCCGGGAGGAAGTTCATCTCGATCTTGATGGTGCCGTCGCCCGCGCAGTTCTCGCAGCGGCCGCCCTTGACGTTGAAGGAGAAGCGGCCGGGCAGGTAGCCGCGGACCTTCGCCTCGGTGGTCTCGGCGAACAGCTTGCGGATGTGGTCGAAGACACCGGTGTACGTCGCCGGGTTGGACCGCGGGGTGCGGCCGATGGGCGACTGGTCGACGTGCACGACCTTGTCGACCAGGTCGTCGCCGTCCACGCGCGTGTGCCGCCCCGGGACGTTCCGCGCGCCGTTCAGCTCGCGGGCCAGGTGCGTGTAGAGGATGTCGTTGACCAGGGTGGACTTGCCGGATCCGGACACGCCGGTGACGGCCGTGAACACGCCCAGCGGGAAGGACACGTCGATGTCCTGCAGGTTGTTCTCGCGGGCGCCGTGCACGGTGAGCTGACGGGACGGGTCGCGGGGACGGCGCACGTCCGGGAGCGGGATCGCCTTGCGGCCCGAGAGGTAGGCGCCGGTCTGCGACTCGGTGTTGGCGAGCAGCTCCTTCAGGGAGCCGCTGTGCACGACCTTGCCGCCGTGCTCACCCGCGCCGGGGCCGATGTCGACGACCCAGTCGGCGACCTTGATGGTGTCCTCGTCGTGCTCCACGACGATCAGCGTGTTGCCCATGTCGCGCAGCCGGACCAGCGTCTCGATCAGCCGGTGGTTGTCCCGCTGGTGCAGGCCGATGGACGGCTCGTCCAGCACGTACAGCACGCCGACCAGGCCGGAGCCGATCTGCGTGGCCAGGCGGATGCGCTGGGCCTCGCCGCCGGAGAGCGTGCCGGCCGCGCGGTTGAGCGAGAGGTAGTCCAGGCCGACGTCGACCAGGAAGCGCAGCCGCTCGTTGACCTCCTTCAGCACCCGCTCGGCGATCTTCTTGTCCCGGTCGTTCAGCTTCAGCTCGCCCAGGAAGTCCGCGCAGTCGCTGATCGACATGGCCGAGACCTCGGCGATCGACTTCCCCATGATCGTGACGGCGAGGACGATCGGCTTCAGGCGCGTGCCCTCGCAGGAGGGGCAGGGCACCTCGCGCATGTAGCCCTCGAAGCGCTCCCGGCTGGCGTCGCTCTCGGCCTCGCTGTGCCGGCGCTTCACGAACGGCACCGCACCCTCGAACGGCGTGGTGTACACGCGCTCGCGGCCGTACCGGTTGCGGTAGCGCACCTCGATCTGGGTCTTGTGGCCGTAGAGCAGGGCCTTCTTCGCGCGCTGCGGCAGGCCCGCGAACGGGATGTCCGTGCGGAAGCCGAGCGCGTCCGCGAGGGCTCCGATCAGGCGGCCGAAGTAGTCCTTGGTGTGCCCGTGCGACCAGGGGTGGATGGCGCCCTCGTCCAGGGACTTGTCGGGGTCCGGGACGATCAGCTCGGCGTCGACCTCCATGCGCGTGCCGATGCCCGTGCACTCGGGGCAGGCGCCGAAGGGCGAGTTGAAGGAGAAGGAGCGCGGCTCCAGCTCCTCGAAGGACAGGTCGTCGTACGGGCAGTACAGGTGCTCCGAGTACATCCGCTCACGCTCGGGGTCGTCCTCGGGGAGGTCGACGAAGTCGAGCACGACCATGCCGCCGGAGAGGCCGAGGGCGGTCTCGACGGAGTCCGTGAGGCGTCGCTTGGCGGAGTCCTTGACCGTGAGGCGGTCGACGACCACCTCGATGGTGTGCTTCTCCTGCTTCTTCAGCGTCGGCGGCTCGGACAGCTGGATCGTCCGGCCGTCCACGCGCGCGCGGGAGTAGCCCTTGGTCTGCAGGTCGGCGAAGAGGTCGACGAACTCGCCCTTGCGCTCGCGGACGAGCGGCGACAGCACCTGGAAGCGGCTCCCCTCCGGCAGCTCCAGGACCTTGTCCACGATGGCCTGCGGCGACTGGCGCGTGATCGGGCGGCCGCACTCGGGGCAGTGCGGCTTGCCGATGCGCGCGAAGAGCAGACGCAGGTAGTCGTAGACCTCGGTGATGGTGCCCACTGTCGAGCGCGGGTTGCGCGAGGTCGACTTCTGGTCGATGGAGACCGCCGGGGACAGACCCTCGATGAAGTCGACGTCCGGCTTGTCCATCTGGCCGAGGAACTGCCGGGCGTACGAGGAGAGCGACTCCACGTAGCGGCGCTGACCCTCCGCGAAGATCGTGTCGAAGGCCAGGGATGACTTGCCCGACCCGGACAGGCCCGTGAAGACGATGAGCGCGTCACGAGGCAGGTCGAGCGAGACATTCTTCAGGTTGTGCTCGCGCGCGCCACGGACGATGAGACGGTCGGCCACGCCGGTCCGCACCTTTCTTGAGAGAAGTGACAGGGGCGGGGCCCCCGTGCTTCTTCAGACTAGGGGGAGCCACTGACAACGCCGGTCGGATTACCAGGGTGCATAACAACCCCCAGCCCTCCAGCATGCCCGACGCCGCCCTCGACGATATAGCACGAGCTTTCGATTTGCGGGCCGGGTTCACCACCTTCACCCGAACGTGTGGCCGGGCTAGGGTCAGGCCCATGATTGATCACGCTCATGACCTGGCCTGTGTACGCGAAGCGACCGAACGGCTTCTCACCGGGGTCGCCGCACTGGACAACGCCTCGCTCGCCGAGCCGTCACGGCTTCCGGGCTGGAGCCGCGGGCACGTCCTCGCCCATCTCGCCCGCAACGCGGACGCGCTCGTGAACGTCCTCGAAGGCCGCCCCATGTACGCGAGTGCCGAGGCGCGGGACGCCGACATCGCGCGCGACTCCTCGCGCCCTCTGGACGCCCAGCTGGCGGACCTGCGTGAGAGCGCGGCGGGCTTCCAGCGGGTCGGTGAGGCGCCGGCGGACTGGACGCGCACGGTGGAGCTGCGCAACGGGGTCACCGACGTGGCGGCCCGGGTGCCCTTCCGGCGCTGGGCCGAGGTGGAACTGCACCATGTGGACCTCGGAACCGGGTACGAGCTGGAGGATCTTCCGGCGGAGTTCGTCGAGCGCGAGATCGACTTCCTCACCCGGCGGTTCTCCGGGCTCCCCGACGTCCCGGCGACCCGGGTCACGGACGGCACGCGCGCGTGGAGCACCGGGCGGGCGGCGGACAAGCCCGAGGTGACGGTCAGCGGTGCGCCGGCGGAGCTGCTCGGCTGGCTCGCCGGACGGCGCGACGGCTGCGGCCTGACCACGGACGGCGACACACTCCCGAAGCTTCCCTCGTTGTAAGGCGGCTGCGGTCCGATTCCCCCGTTGCCAGGGCGGCTGCGGTCCGCCGAACCCCTGCCCGCTATAGGCTGATCACCATGATGTACACGGGAGAGGTCAAGGTCGGCGGACCGGCGGACGTGCACGAGCTGAAAGACCTGATGATCACCAAGATCGCGGTCGGCCCGATGGACAACAACGCCTATCTGCTGCGCTGCCGGGCCACCGACGAGCAGCTCCTGATCGACGCCGCGAACGAGGCTCACACCCTGCTGGGGATGATCGGTGACGACGGGATCGCGTCCGTCGTCACCACGCACCAGCACGGGGACCACTGGCAGGCCCTCGCCGAGGTCGTCGCAGCCACCGGCGCGCGCACGTACGCCGGCCGTGAGGACGCCCCCGGCATCCCGGTGCCCACCGACGTCCTCGTCGACGACGGCGACGTCATCAGGGTGGGGCGCGTGGAACTCACCGCGCGCCACCTCGTCGGGCACACCCCGGGCTCGATCGTCCTGGTGTACGACGACCCGCACGGCCATCCGCATGTCTTCACCGGCGACTGCCTCTTCCCCGGTGGGGTCGGCAACACCCGTAAGGACCCGAAGGCCTTCGCCAGCCTGATCCACGACGTCGAGACGAAGATCTTCGACGTGCTGCCGGACGAGACGTGGGTCTACCCCGGTCACGGCGACGACACCACGCTGGGTGCCGAGCGGCCGCACCTGCCCGAGTGGCACGCGCGCGGGTGGTGAGATGGCGGGTGTCGGGATGGGGGTTCCGGTCGCCCGTCACGGTGTGAGGACGACGAGCTGCCGGGTCGCCCGGGTCATCGCGACGTAGCGGTCGACCGCGCCCTCGACGCCCTCGCCGAACCCCTCCGGGTCGACGAGGACGACCAGGTCGAACTCGAGCCCCTTCGACAGCTCGGGGGTCAGCGACCGGACGCGTGGCGTCTTTGGGAACGCGGGATCGCCGATGACGCAGGCGGTCCCGTCCGCGTGCGCGGTGAGCCAGTCGTCGAGGACCCGGTCCAGGTCCGACACCGGCCCGTGGACGACGGGGATGCCGCTGCTGCGGACGGAGGTCGGCACGTTGGCGTCCGGCAGTGCGGCGCGGATGACCGGCTCGGCCTCCGTCATGACCTCTTCGGGCGTCCGGTAGTTGATGCTCAGGGAGGCCACCTCGATGCGGTCGAGGCCGATCCGTTCGAGGCGTTCCTGCCACGGCTCGGTGAACCCGTGCCTGGCCTGGGCACGGTCGCCGACGATGGTGAAGCTCCGGGACGGGCAGCGCAGCAGCAGCATCTGCCACTCGGCGTCGGTCAGTTCCTGGGCCTCGTCGACGACGACGTGCGCGAACGGGCCGGCGAGCAGGTCCCGCTCGGCGCCGGGCAGCGCGTTCCCGTCGATCAGGCTGTCCTGCAGGTCACGCCCGCGCAGCATGGTCACCGCGCCCTCGCCGTCGTCGTCGGCCGCGAGCACGTTGTCGATCACGTCGGCCATGCGCGCGCGTTCGGCGGCGGCCGCGGCCTCCTGGCGGCGCCTGCGGCGTGACGCCTCCGGGTCGCCGAGCCGCTGCCGTGCCGCGTCGAGGAGCGGCAGGTCGGACACCGTCCAGGCCTGGGGGTCCTTGCGCTGCAGCCTGCGTACGTCGTCGGGGCCGAGCCAGGGAGCGCACATCCGCAGGTAGGCGGGGACCGACCACAGGTCTGCGACGAGATCGGCCGCGTCGAGCAGCGGCCACGCGCGGTCGAGGGTGCCGACCAGCTCCTCGTCGTGCAGCAGAGCCCTCCGGAACAAGTGGGGCGGGACGTCCAGGTCCTGCTTGTCCAGCAGGATCGTGACCAACTCGTCCCAGATCTGGTCGCGTGCCTCGTTGTGCGGCGTGCCCGGTCCCGGCGCCCGGAACGCCTCCGCCCAGTCGTCGGCGCTCAGCCGGACGTCGGACCAGGGTGTCGTGACCGTCATGCTCTCGGCGGGCGGCTCCTCGTAGAACCTGACGGCCGTCTCGATCGCCTTCACCATCCGCGCGGACGACTTCAGGAGGGCCACGTCCGGGTCGCTCTCGGGCACCGCTCGGGCTCCCTCGGCGACGAGGTCCCGCAGCGTGCAGGTCTGCACGCCCTCCTCCCCCAGACTGGGCAGGACGTCGGCGACGTAGGCCAGGTAGGGCTGGTGCGGGCCGACGAAGAGCACGCCGCCCCGACGGTGGCCGAGGCGGGGATCGGAGTGGAGGAGGTAGGCGGAGCGGTGCAGGGCGACGACGGTCTTCCCCGTGCCCGGACCGCCGTCGACGACCAGAGCGCCGCGGGAGCCGGCCCGGATGACGGCGTCCTGGTCGGCCTGGATGGTGGCGAGCACGTCCCGCATCCGGGGCGAGCGGCTGCCGCCCAGGGCGGCGATGAAGGCGGACTGGTCGTCGAGGGCGGCGTGCCGCTCGAGCCCCTCCGCGATGAAGACCTCGTCCCAGTAGTCGGTGATCCGGCCGTCGGTCCAGCGATACCTGCGGCGGCTCGCCAGCCCCATGGGGTTCGCGTGGGTCGCCGCGAAGAACGGCTCGGCCGCCGGGGAGCGCCAGTCGACCAGCAGCCGGCGTCCCGCGCTGTCGGTGAGGCCGAGCCGCCCGATGTACAGGGGCCGGCCCTCGTCCGCGCCGACGACGCGCCCGAGGCACAGATCCAGGCCGAAGCGGCGCAGGGCGCGCAGACGGCCGGTCAGCCGGTGCACCTCCGCGTCCCGGTCCATCGCCGCCCGGCCGGCGCCGCCGGGCGCCCTGAGTTCGGCGTCGAGGCGGTCGGAGAGTTCGGCGACCGCCTGCGCGAGGCTCTCGGCGATGGCCTCGAAGTGCTTCTCGTCCTCGCCGATCAGCGCCGGGTCGGCCTTCGGGGAGAGGCGGTCGGGAAGGTCGAAGGCGCTGGTGGTCAGGGGACTCATCGCCGCGGCCCCGATCCGGAAACAGCCTCAAGGGCCGACAAGAACACATGCACTTCGCGATTTCCTCATTTCCGCTGGTCCCGGCTTCGGCCAGCGATTGTGCGGCACGACCGGGGCCTTGCCGCAAGCCCCCCGGTGCGCTATACGTTGAGAGTGGCAGGGAGCGGGTCTCCTTGCCCTTTCCTGTCTGCGGGTGTTTCCGCGTCCTCCCACCCGGACTTCCTGGGGGGAGGACGCCCGGCGCGCAGGGCACTTCACGCGCCCCGTGTGAACACTTCGCACAGACCGATGCAGCGTGCGCGCTCCCGACGCGCGGTCCTGCGCAGTCAACTGGTGGCAGCCCCGCACAGGATGACGGCTCCTGAGCGGTAGGGCCGCCGGTCTTTCACCCCGCCCTCGACCGGCGGCCCGGCCCCGCTCGGGCACGCGCGCGTGGGCTGCGTCGACCGGTGTGCACACGGCCGCGCTCATGCTGGACGAGGGCAGCGCGCCGGCCCCGTGCGTGACCGGCGCGGTCGACGCCCTGCGCCGGGACGGCACCCCGGCGAGACCGGAGAAGCAGTGGCTGTCCGACGCCGTCGACGCGCCGGTGCTCAAGTGACCGTCACGGAGGGCGACTCCGCGCGGGAGGGAGCGGACGGCAACGGCGGCATGCCCGGCGGCCGACGCCCACGGTGAGGCGCACGCCTGCCCGGACCGGCTCAGCGGCGGCCGGCGGCAGTGGGCGGCGATCGCCGCGCGGCCCCGGCCGTCGCTGCTGGACGAGATCACGGCCGCGCTCGACCCCGAACTCGTGGACGGGGTAGTGGAAGTGCTGTGGCGGCCGGTGGCTATGCGTTCGCCCGGGCGGCGCCCAGCAGGGCGGCGACGCGCTCCACGCCGAAGACGTAGCCCTGCACGCCGCAGCCCGCGATCACGCCGTCGGCGCGCAGGGAGACATAGGAGTGGTGCCGGAACGACTCCCGCTGGTGGATGTTGGAGATGTGCACCTCCAGCACGGGCATGCCGTCGCAGGTGTTGAGCGCGTCCAGAATCGCGACCGAGGTGTGCGAGTAGGCGCCGGGGTTGATGACGATCCCGCAGTGGTTCAGGCGTGCCTCGTGGATCCAGTCGACCAGTTCGCCCTCGTGGTTGGACTGCCGGAAGTCGATCGTGCCGCCGTGCGCGGCCGCCGCCTTGGCGCACAGCGCCTCGACGTCGGCCAGGGTGTCCCTGCCGTAGATCTCGGGTTGACGCCGGCCGAGCAGGTTGAGGTTCGGCCCGTTGAGGATCATGATCGGGGCGTTGGCCAGGGTGCGGGGCACGGTTCCTCCGGTCCGTTCGGGGCGGTGCGGGTACGACCGCTGCTCGCACTCGGTCTATCACGGTCGCCGGCGCGCACGGCCGGCCACGGGCGTCGCGGTCGCTCCGGGCGCGCACTCCGGCGCCTTGATCACTTCCGTACGCTCCCGTGACCACCGATCACGGTGGGTAGTTGACGTGACATGCACGATGCACGCTCCGTGAGAGCCCCGTCCATGCCGCGCCTCGCCGCCGCCTCCCTCGCCGGCACGGCGATCGAGTTCTACGACTTCTTCGTCTACGGAACCGCGGCCGCGCTGGTTCTGGGGCCGTTGTTCTTCCCGACGTTCTCACCGGTCGCCGGGACGCTGGCCGCGTTCGCGACGTTCGGGGTGGGGTTCGTGGCGCGGCCGCTGGGCTCGGTGCTGTTCGGGCATCTCGGGGACCGGCGCGGACGACGGCCGGTGCTCGTGGTCTCGCTGCTGCTCACCGGCGCCTCGACGGTCGCGGTGGGCTGTGTGCCGTCGTACGGGACGGCCGGTGTCGCGGCTCCCGCGCTGCTGCTCCTGCTGCGGTTTGTGCAGGGCCTCGGGCTGGGCGGCGAATGGGGCGGGGCGGTGCTGCTGACCGCCGAGCACGCGCCCGCCGGGCGACGCGCCTTGTGGTCGAGTTTCCCGCAAGTGGGACCCGCGGTCGGCTTCGTGCTCGCCAACGGTGTGATGCTCGCGCTGTCGGCGGCGCTGTCCGACGCCGAGTTCGCGCGCTGGGGGTGGCGGGTGCCGTTCTGGGCGGCCGGGGCGCTCGCTCTGGCCGGGCTGTGGCTGCGCTCGTCGCTCACCGAGAGCCCGCGGTTCCTGGAAATCGACGACCACGCGCGCGTACCGCTCGCCGAGGTCGTGCGGCACCACGGGCGGCTGGTGCCGCTGACGGCCGGGGCGATGGCGGTCGGGTACGCGGTGTTCTACGCGGTGACGACCTGGTCGCTGGCGTACGCGACGGAACGGCTCGGGGTCAGCCGCACGGTCATGCTGGGCTGCGTCATGGCCGCGGTGGCCGTGAAGGGCGCGCTGACTCCCCTGCCCGCGCTGCTCGGCGACCGTTACGGCCGCCGGACGATGTGCCTGGCCGGGTGCACGGCCTGCGCCCTGTGGATGCTTCCGATGGTCGCACTGCTGGCGACCGGCGAACCGCTGCCGATGTTCCTCGGCATCCTCGGTGCGCTGCTCGCCTTCATCACCATGTTCGCGGTGGTCGCCGCCTATGTGCCGGAACTGTACGAGGCACGGGTGCGCTGCACGGGCGCCGCGGTGAGCTACAACCTCGGCGGCGTCCTCGGCGGCGCGCTCACCCCGATCGTGGCCACGAAGCTCGCGGAAGGAGGCGGGCGCGTCCCCTGGGGCGTGGGCGTGTATCTGACGGGCGTCGCCCTGGTCAGCCTGGGGTGCTTCGCGCTGCTGCCGGAGACCCGGCCGGTCCCGGTGCCGGCCGTGGAGCCGGCCGCGTGACCCTGCTCGGACGGGTGAGCGGCCGCGCTACGGGTTGATCGCCAGTTCGAGGTAGGCCGCGAACAGCACCAGGTGGACGCCGCCCTGCAGCGGGGTGGCCCGTCCCGGCACCACCGTCAGGGACGCGACCACCACCGTCAGCGCGAGCAGCAGCATGTGGACCGGGCCTAGGCCGAGGATGAGCGGTCCCGGCAGCCAGACGGAGGCGAGCGCCACGGCCGGGATGGTCAGGCCGATGCTGGCCATGGCGGATCCCAGGGCGAGGTTGAGGCTGGTCTGCACGCGGTCCCGCCGCGCCGCGCGCAGCGCGGCGATCGTCTCGGGGAGCAGCACGAGCAGGGCGATGATCACACCGACGACGGCCTGGTTCAGGCCCACCGCCGCCACGCCCGACTCGATGGTGGGCGACACGCCCTTGGCCAGGCCGACCACGCCGATCAGCGCCAGGCCGAGCAGGCCGAGGCTGATCCCGGCGGTGCGGGCGGACGGCGGCTCGGCATGGTGCTCGGCGGTGATGACCTCGCCGTGCCGGGTGATGGGCAGGAAGTAGTCGCGGTGGCGCACCGTCTGAGTGGCCACGAACAGGGCGTACAGGATCAGCGAGGAGAGTGCGGCGAACGTCAGCTGCAGGGAGGAGAACTGCGGCCCGGGCTTGCTGGTGGTGAAGGTCGGCAGTACGAGACTCAGCGTGGACAGGGTCGCCACGGTCGCCAGGGCGGCGCCGGTGCCCTCGGGGTTGAAGACCGCGATGCGGTGCCGCAGAGACGCGACGAGCAGGCACAGGCCGGCCACGCCGTTGCACGTGATCATCACGGCGGCGAAGACCGTGTCTCTGGCCAGGGTGGCGCTCTTGGGGCCGCCGTCGACCATCAGCGTGACGATCAGGGCCACCTCGATGACCGTGACGGCGATGGCGAGCACCAGGGAGCCGAAGGGCTCGCCGACCCGGTGGGCGACGACCTCAGCATGGTGGACGGCCGCCAGCACCGATCCGGCGAGGACGAGGGTCACCACGGCGACGACCGCGCCGGGCAGGCTACGACCCCAGGTGAAGACCAGAAGCACGATCGCGAGCACCGGCACGAACATCGTCCAGCGCCGGGCGAGCGACCGCAGCCCAGTGATCATGCTGCGATCGTCGCAGAAGGCCACAGGGTTCGCATTCTTTGCTTTCCCGATACTTTCACCCTTTCGGCGGGGCCCGGTACCGACGCGGCCGGGCCCCGCTGTTCGTGTTCCGAGGACGCTCCTGTGCGGGTGCGGTCAGGCCTCCACGCTTTCCTTCCGTGTGTCGTCGTCGCCCGCACCCGTCGCCGAGAGCGCCGTCTGCTTCCGGGAGGCCACGAGGCTGGTGACGGTGGTGACGATCAGGACCCCGCAGATGACACCGAGCGAGACCGGGATGCCGATCTCGGGGACATGCACACCGGACTCGTGCAGCGCGTGCAGGACGAGCTTCACGCCGATGAAGCCGAGGATCACCGAGAGGCCGTAGGTGAGGTGGACCAGCCTCTTCAGCAGGCCGCCGATGAGGAAGTACAGCTGACGCAGGCCCATCAACGCGAAGGCGTTGGCGGTGAAGACGATGTAGGGGTCCTGGGTCAGACCGAAGATCGCCGGTATCGAGTCCAGGGCGAAGAGTACGTCCGTGCTGCCGATGGCGAGCATCACGACCAGCATCGGGGTCATGACCCGCTTGCCGTTCTGCCGGATCCACAGCTTGGTGCCGTGGTACCGGTCGGCCACGCCGAACCTGCGCTCCGCGGCCCTCAGCAGCTTGCTCTCCTCGAACTCCTCGGCCTTCCAGTCGGCGCGGGCCTCCTGGACGAGCTTCCAGGCGGTCCAGAGCAGGAAGGCGCCGAAGAGATAGAACACCCAGGAGAAGCTTGCGATGAGCGCGGCTCCGGCGGCGATGAAGGCCGCCCGCAGCACCAGGGCTATGAGGACGCCGACGAGCAGCACGCGCTGCTGATACCGGCTGGGCACCGCGAACTTCGCCATGATCAGGACGAAGACGAAGAGGTTGTCGACGCTGAGCGACTTCTCGGTGATGAAGCCCGCGAAGAACTCGCCGGCCGGCCGGCCGCCGCCGTAGGCGAGGAGACCGAGGCCGAAGAGGCCGGCCGCGCCGATCCATGCGGCGGTCCAGATGCCCGCTTCCTTGATCGACACCTCGTGCGGCTTGCGACCGATGAAGAAGTCGACCGCGATCAATGCGGCGAGACCCGCGATGGTCAGGACCCACAGGGTCAGGGGGACTTCCACTGGACCTCCGGCTTTTCGTCATGGCAAACACATAGGCGTTGTCATTGCCGGAGGTCTCTTCCGCCCGCGCGGGGCCGGCGCCCCGGGACCGGAACCGGCCCGTACTGACGGGTGCGCCGCAGTCAGGGAGTACTCCCCTCCGCAGTTGAGAGCCTACCCAATCACCAAGAAAAGGTAAAGAGAAAAGTAAAAGAAAGACCAAGTTGCCTGGCGGTAGCGCTTTACCGATACTTGGCCCGGGCTGCGGCCACCTCGGCCAGCACCTGCTCCACGATCCGGCTCCCGGCGGGCGCGAGTGCGGGCTCGTACGTCCAGGAATGGCCCACCCAGGGGTCGGCGAGGTGGTCGTCGGGCACAGGGGTCAGTCGCATCAGCGAACGCCACAAAGGGTCCAGCAGGGGGCCGTAGGCGGCTGCGTCCGCACGGTCCGCGACCATCAGCAGATGGACGCCGACGGCCGGGCCCTCGTCCGCCAGGTAGCGCAGGCGGGTGACGGCGCGGTCGTCGAAGCCGTGCGGGAAGTCGTTGACGATCAGCAACTGCTCTGCGGTGTCCACGTCGGCCGGCAGCGACTCGGCCGCGCCGCCGCGCACTGCCATGTGCACCAGGTCGACCCGCCGGGTGAGCCTCTCCAGCAGGTCCGTCACGCCCGCCGCGCCGGTCGCGGGCGGCGCCGCGAGTACTCCGGCGTGCGTCAGCGGCAGGAGCGCGCGCGCCCCCGCGCCGGCCGGGTCGACGATCTGCACGGCGAACTCCTCCACCGGGTGCACGGCGAGCAGCCGGGCCGCGAGCGCCACCGCGGCTTCCAGGGCCAGGTGCCGCAGCTCGGCGGAGTCCGGGAAGGAGCCGTCGGGCCCGGCCGCTGGGCCGCTGTCGATCCACAGACCCCGTTCCAGAGGCAGCCTGACCAGCACGGGGATGCGCAGCGGCACGCTTTCGGGCAGGTGCAGATCGCCGAGTCGCAGGGCGGGCGGCGGCTCGGCGGGCACACGGTGACCGTGCCAGACGGGGCTGTCCCAGCGGGCGTACGCCGGCGGTAGCGCGGGTTCGACGACCTCGGACTCGGCGGTGAGCTGCGCGAGGTCGCGGTCGAGGGCGGCGCGCGCCTGGCCGACCAGCTGGTCCCGACGGGCGTGGGCGGCCTCGCGCGCGGCGTCCACCGCCGAGCCGAGCCGGCCGTGCGGGTCGGTGAGGACCTGGTCGAGCTCCTTCTCCAGGCGGGAGTCGGCGAAGTCCGCAGCACTGCGGTACGCGGCCGTGGTGCGGGCGAGGTCCTCGAACATGCCCCAGACCTGGTTGTACAGGCGCTCCTCCATCGACCAGCCGACGGCATCGCCGGCGACGGGTCGGGCGGCCTGGGCGCCGGCGGCCGGGGAGACCGCGGTGGTGGGCGTGGGTGTGGCGTCTCGGTGAGAGCGGCGGGGGTGGGTGTAATCGATCGGACCGCCGTCGTCCGGCGACCGGGTGCCGGGAGTCCGCGCGTCGTCAGGGCGCCGGCCGTGCGCCGGGCGCGCGTCGTACGCGGATGCCGGCTCCTGCGGTACGGGGGTGGCCGCCTCTTCGGACGGGAGCGTGGACGACGGGGCCGGGATGGCGCGAGCCAGGTTCTGGGCCGTCGCCTGCTGGATGGCGAGGGCCAGGTCGGCGGCCTCGCGCAGTCCGCGGTCGGCGAGGAGGGCCGGGATGCCTTCGGCGTAGCCCTGGCCCATCGCGCGGACCTTCCACCCTCCCTGCCGGCGGTACAGCTCCAGGGCGAACACCGCGGCCTCGGCGTCGAGGCCGGTGAGCGTGTAGCAGACCAGCTCGGTGCCGTCGGGTCCGTTGACCGTGGTGTGCGGGGCGGGGACGGCACCGAACCGGCGAGGGCCGGCGGTCCCCGGGGGCAGGGCGAGGAACACGTCGACGCGGTGCACGGCGTCCGGCAGGGCGGACAGGTCGACGGCCAGGCGGTGCCGGTCGGCCGCCTGCCGCGGCACCTCGATGCCGGGCAGCGCGGGGGCGCCGGGGTGGGCGACCCACTGGGGTCCGTGCACCGTGCCGTTCTCGTCGCCGAGCGCGGCTCCGGCCAGGACCGGTGCCCCCGCCGAGATCCGTATCTCCAGCCGGACCTCGGACAGCGGGTGGTTCTGCCCCCGCACCAGCTCGGCCGCCATCGCCGCGCCCCCCTGTGTCGTCTTGTCGGGCACGCCCTGCCGGGCGGTCCGGTCCTACAGGTGCGGCAGGATCGCCGGCATCAGGTCCTGGAACGTGCGGCCGTTGGCGGGGGTGCCCAGGGCGGTCATCGTCCAGCCCGAGCCCGCCCGGTGCACCTTGGCCATGATCTGCGCGGTGTACTCGCCGCCGCCGGCCAGCGTGTAGCGGGCGAGTTCCTGGCCGTTGGTCTCGTCCACGAGCCGGCAGAACGCGTTGTGCACCTCCTGGAACGTCTGCCCCGTGAAGGAGTTCACGGTGAAGACGATCTGGTCGATGTGGACCGGGACGCGCTGGAGGTCCACGAGGATCGCCTCGTCGTCACCGCCCTGGCCGACGCCGCCGACGAGGTTGTCGCCGGTGTGGCGCACGGAACCGTCGTCGCTCACCAGGTGGCGGAAGAAGACGACGTCGACCGGCTGCTTTTCGGCGAAGAGCACCGCCGACGCGTCCAGGTCGATCTCCTTGGTGCGCGAGCCGAACAGGCCACGCCGCTTCGCCGCCTGCCAGCCGAGCCCCATGCGGACCGCGGTGAGGGTGGCCCCGTCCTTCTTCTCCAGGCTGATGGCCTGACCCTTGGTCAAGTTGACGGACACGGCTGAATCCCCTCTCGATGGTCCCCTGTTACCGCGCACTGCGCGGCTGTCCAGAACCCTACGCAGGCGCACCGACAGCGCCGAACCCCGGCCCGCGCTTTGTGTCGGTGTTGCAACACTTGGCGCATATGCCGAGGTCCGGCGGTGTGTCGCGGGGTCAGGCGAGGCCCGCCTCCCGCATCTGACGCAGTTCCTTCTTCATCTCGGAGACCTCGTCGCGCAGCCGGGCCGCGATCTCGAACTGCAGCTCCGCGGCGGCCGCGCGCATACGCTCGGTCATCTCCTCGATCTGCTCGGCCAGTGCGGCCGCCGGGCGGTCCGTGGGCACCGTGGTCGCCGCCTTGCCCTTCGCGGACTTGGCCGTCTTGCCGACCTTCGCGCCCTTGGCCGCCTTGTCGCCGAGCGACGGGACGGGTGCCTTGGCCCCCTTGCCGTCCTTCAGCTTGCGGTAACCGGAGCCGAGGAGTTGCTCGGTGTCGACCTCCTCCCGGGCGATCTGCGCGACGATGTCGTTGATCTTCTTGCGCAGCGGCTGGGGGTCGATGCCGTTTGCCTTGTTGTAGGCGATCTGCTTCTCCCGGCGGCGGTTGGTCTCCTCGATGGCCTTCTCCATCGCCGGGGTGATCTTGTCGGCGTACATGTGGACCTGGCCGGAGACGTTGCGCGCCGCGCGGCCGATGGTCTGGATCAGCGACGTGCCGGAGCGCAGGAAGCCCTCCTTGTCGGCGTCCAGGATGGCCACCAGGGACACCTCGGGCAGGTCGAGGCCCTCGCGGAGCAGGTTGATGCCGACCAGGACGTCGTACTCGCCGGAGCGCAGCTCGCGCAGCAGCTCGACGCGGCGCAGGGTGTCCACGTCGCTGTGCAGATAGCGCACCTGGATGCCGAGTTCCAGGAAGTAGTCGGTGAGGTCCTCGGCCATCTTCTTGGTCAGCGTGGTGACCAGGACGCGCTCGTCCTTCTCGGTGCGCTTGCGGATCTCGTGCACCAGGTCGTCGATCTGGCCCTCGGTGGGCTTGACCACGACCTCCGGGTCGACCAGGCCGGTCGGGCGGATGATCTGCTCGACGAAGCCGTCGGAGCGTGACATCTCATAGGTGCCGGGGGTCGCCGACAAGTAGACGGTCTGACCGATGCGCTCCTGGAACTCCTCCCACTTCAGGGGACGGTTGTCCAGGGCGGAGGGCAGGCGGAAGCCGTGCTCCACGAGGGTGCGCTTGCGGGAGGCGTCCCCCTCGTACATGGCGCCGATCTGCGGGACGGTGACGTGCGACTCGTCGATGACGAGCAGGAAGTCGTCGGGGAAGTAGTCCAGCAGGGTGTTGGGCGGCGAACCGGGCAGGCGGCCGTCGAAGTGCATCGAGTAGTTCTCCACGCCGGAGCACGTGCCGATCTGGCGCAGCATCTCGATGTCGTAGGTGGTGCGCATCCGCAGGCGCTGGGCCTCCAGGAGCTTGCCCTGCTTCTCCAGCTCGCCCAGACGCTCCCCCAGCTCCTTCTCGATGTCGTTGATGGCCCGCTCCATGCGCTCGGGGCCGGCGACGTAGTGGGAGGCGGGGAAGACGTACAGATGTTGGTCGTCGCTGATGATCTCGCCGGTGACCGGGTGCAGCGTGGACAGCGCCTCGATCTCGTCGCCGAACATCTCGATGCGGACGGCCAGCTCCTCGTAGACCGGGAAGATCTCGATGGTGTCTCCGCGGACGCGGAAGGTGCCGCGGGTGAAGGCCATGTCGTTGCGCGTGTACTGGATGTCGACGAAGCGGCGCAGCAGCTCGTCCCGGTCGATCTCGTCGCCGACCCGGAGGGGGACCATGCGGTCCACGTACTCCTGCGGGGTGCCGAGGCCGTAGATGCAGGACACCGAGGCGACCACGACGACGTCCCGGCGGGTGAGCAGCGAGTTGGTCGCCGAGTGCCGCAGGCGCTCGACCTCCTCGTTGATCGAGGAGTCCTTCTCGATGTAGGTGTCCGACTGCGGGACGTAGGCCTCGGGCTGGTAGTAGTCGTAGTACGAGACGAAGTACTCGACCGCGTTGTTCGGCAGGAGCTCGCGGAACTCGTTGGCCAGCTGGGCGGCCAGCGTCTTGTTCGGCGCCATCACGAGAGTGGGGCGCTGGAGCTTCTCGATCATCCACGCCGTGGTGGCGGACTTGCCGGTGCCGGTCGCGCCCAGCAGGACGACGTCCTTCTCACCGGCCTCGATGCGCCGGGCCAGCTCGGCGATGGCCGCGGGCTGGTCGCCGCTGGGCTGGTAGGGGCTGACGACCTCGAAGGGCGCCACCGTGCGTTCGATGTGGGAAACGGGCCGCATGTCATCAACCGTACGACCCCGCACTGACAACGGGTCCCGATCATCGCTTCTGCGGGGTGCGGTCGCCCTGGTGCCGGGGCCGGCGGGCCGGCCGCTGCCCGTCCTGCAGCGCGGTCCGGCGGTCGGTGTGGGAGGCGACGGCGGCGGCCGGGACGCCCGGCTTGTGCTCGACGGGTGTCCAGTCGGGCCCGCCCATGACCGTCAGCGGATCGAAGATCACGACGACCCCCGCGATGAGCAGGAAGGCGAGCGGCCCGATCAGCATCGGGACGAGGACGGACGGGGAGTCGGCGGCGCCGTGGGGCGTGCCGTCGAGGTGGACGGTCAGGGCGGCCATCCCGGTGTAGTGCATGCCGCTGACGGCGAGCCCCATGATCAGGCTTGCGCCCACGCTCCACAGGAAGCCGCGGACGCGTCCGGCGGCCCACAGGGCGGCGGTGGCGGCGACGACCGCTATGACGACGGAGGCGGCGACGGTGAGCGTGTTGTAGGTGAACCGCCCGTGGAACCGCATGCCGGCCATGCCGAGGTAGTGCATCGAGGCGACGCCCAGGCCGGTGATCGTGCCGCCGGTGAACAGCGGGGTACCGGTGGCGCCCCGGTAGCCGACGATGAAGATCCCGACGCCGACCATGACGACCGCGAGCCCGAGGCTCGCGTAGGTGATCGTCTCGTCGTAGTGGATCGGCGTCTCCTTGATGCTGAAGCCCATCATGGCGACGAAGTGCATGGTCCATATCCCGGAGCCGATCGCGGCCGCGCCGAGGGCCAGCCAGGCCGGCCGCCAGGAGTGCGTCACCAGCAGGGACCGGGTGGTGCAGCGCAGACCGAGAGCGCCGCCGAGGCAGGCCATCAGATAGGCCACCAACGGGGTGACGGCCCCATAGCTGAATCCGTCGACCGTGCCTTGCATCCGCGGCTGCCCTTCCGCCCACTTGCGTCCCGGAATACCTGAAATCTCCCCCGTCCCAGGACCGCCAGGGCGGCCAGGGTTGTCGCAGAGAGTATGACCCCCACCGGAATGGTCGAACGATTTTCCGGCAAAGAAACACTCCCTTCCCCGGTTGTGCGGCACCGGTGAGTGCCGTCGGGCGTCTTCCGTCCATGTGTGGCCATCGTGCACCCGTGTGTCGATGACCCTCTGCTGTCAGTCTGGTGCTGTCCGTACACGCACGACGCAAGGAGTACGCATGCACGCGCGCGTAGTCGCGACCTTGGCCGCGCTGGCCCTGGCGACGGCGGCCCTCGTGAGCCCCACCTCCGACGCCCGGGCGGGCGAGGTCGGCAAGCCCAGGGTGATCGCCCACCGGGGCGCCTCCGCCTACGCACCCGAGAACACGCTGGCCTCGATCGACAAGGCGGCGAAGCTGGGCTTCACCTGGGTCGAGAACGACGTCCAGCGCACCAAGGACGGCGAACTGGTGGTCATCCACGACGACAGCCTGCAGCGCACCACGAACGTCGAGGACGTCTTCCCCGGCCGGGCACCGTGGAAGGTGAAGGACTTCACCGGCGCCGAGATCGCCAGGCTGGACGCGGGCGGCTGGTTCTCCCCCGCGTACGCGGGCACGCGCGTGCCGACGCTCAAGGAGTACATGCGCCGGGTCGAGCACAACCACGAGAGCCTGCTTCTGGAGATCAAGAACCCGCAGCTGTACCCGGGCATCGAGCAGCAGACCCTGAAGCTCCTCGGCAACGAGGGCTGGCTGGACCGCCGCCACCTGGGGCGGCTCGTCGTACAGAGCTTCAGCGCCGACAGCGTGCGGACCGTCCACGAGCTGAAGCCCGCGCTCACCACCGCCTTCCTCGGTGCGCCGTCCGAGGCACAGCTGCCTCAGTACGCGCGCTTCTGCGACCTCGTCAATCCGTCGTACGGGTCCCTCTCGGCCGGTTACGTGGCGGCCGTGCACACCGTCGACGGGCCGCACGGCAGGCCGCTCAGGGTGTTCGCCTGGACGGTGAACGACGCGGCCACCGCGCGCAAGGTCGCCGGGTACGGCGTCGACGGCATCATCACCAACAAGCCCGACGTGGTCCGGGCCGCGCTGGGCTCGGGCTGAGCCGGGCGGGCGTTGTCAGCGGCGGGTCGTACCGTGGGCGCATGGACAGCCATGGGCAGGACGAGCAGCGGGTCGTGTGGACCGTCGTCGGGACCGACATCGGCCCGCTGATGCTGGCGGCGACCCGGGACGGACTGGTCAACGTCGTCTTCCACGCCACGGACGCGGTGCGCGACCGGGCGCTGGAGCGGCTGACGGCCCGGCTCGGTGGAGCGCCGGTGGAGGATCCGGACGCCCCGCTGCTGACCGAGGCGATACGCCAGCTGCGGGCCTACTTCGCGGGTGAGCGGCAGGACTTCGACCTGCCGCTGGACTGGTCGCTGATCTCCGGGTTCAACCGCCAGGTCTTGCGCGAGCTGGCGTCCGGGGTGCCGTACGGCAGCGTGGTGGGGTACGGCGATCTCGCCGGACGGGTAGGGCAGCCCGGTGGGGCCCAGGCGGTGGGCGCGGCGATGGGCGCCAATCCACTGCCGGTGGTCGTGCCCTGCCACCGGGTGGTGGAGAGCGACGGCGGCATCGGCGGCTTCGGCGGCGGCCTGGAGACCAAGCGGAGGCTGCTCGCCCTGGAAGGCGTGCTGCCCGAGCCGCTGTTCTGATCCGGTGCGGCCCGCGCGCCCGTCGCGCGGGCGCGCAAAGGTCTACTCGGCGTAGTGCCGGACCTCGATTACGTTGTCGTCGAGGTCCCGGAAGTAGAAGTTCCGGGTGGCCCTGCCGCGGGCGCCGAAGGAGTCGTGGCCGATGTCGGTCATGGTGACGCCGTGCCGGCGCAGCCGGCTGCGCAGGTCGTCGAAGGCGTCGGCCGACAGGGACAGGCACACGTGGTTGACGGGGTGGCCGGCGCTGCCGGCCGAGCCGGGCAGCATCTTCATACGGTCCGCGAGGGTGCGCGGGGCCAGGTCGAGGATGGTCTCCTCGTTGACGCGGACGGAGGGGAAGGAGACCTTTCCCTCGGCGAACTCGGCGACTCGCAGCGGTTCCAGTCCGACGGCCGCCTCGTAGAAGCCCGCCGCGGCCACCGGATCGGCCACCCACAGGACGACGTGGTCAAGACGCGGGGTGTTGTTCGTCATGCGGCCCAGGCTGGTGGTGTCGCCCACAAGCCGCAAGCGTTTAACCGGGGGCGACGCCCGCCAGAGATGAGGAAGGACCGACGGACAGGAGGCGGGCACGTGGTGCTGGTGATGTCGGAAGAAGTCCGGGAGGCGATCGACGCGCGGCGGCCGGTGGTGGCGCTGGAGTCCACGATCATCGCGCACGGACTGCCCCGCCCGCGCAATCTGCAGGTCGCGCTGGAGCTGGAGGACGCGGTGCGGCGCGAGGGCGCGGTGCCGGCGACCGTCGCAGTGCTCGACGGACGCCCGCGGATCGGCCTGGACAAGGAGCAGCTGGAGCGCGTCGCGAACGAGGACGGCATCCGCAAGCTGGGCCACCGTGACCTGCCCCTCGCCGTGGCGGCGGGGGCGAGCGGGGCGACCACGGTGTCGGCGACCGCGCAGCTGGCGGCGCTCGCGGGTATCCGGGTGTTCGCCACCGGCGGGCTGGGCGGGGTGCACCGGGAGTGGACGGCGACGCAGGACGAGTCGGCCGACCTGGGGCTGCTGGCGCGCACCAGGATCACGGTGGTGTGCGCGGGCGTGAAGTCGATCCTGGACGTGCCGGCGACCCTGCAGCGGCTGGAGACGCTCGGTGTGGCCGTCGCCGGGTATTGCACGGACCGGTTCCCCGGCTTCTATCTGTCCGACTCGGGGCACCTGGTGGACTGGACGCTGGGCAGCCCGGACGAGGTCGCGGCCGTCATGCGTGCACAGGACGCGCTGGACGCGCCGGAGTCGGCGCTGATCGTCGCCAACCCGGTGCCGGAGGAAGAACAGCTGGACCCGGAGGTGCACGCGCGCGTGCTCGACGACGCGCTCAACGCCTGTGCGCAGCAGGGCGTCACCGGTCAGGCCGTGACCCCGTTCCTGCTGGACTACCTCGTGCGGCACACGGACGGCGCTTCGCTGAGCGCCAACCTGGCGGCGGTGCGCGGCAATGTGCGGCTGGCGGCGCGGATCGCCGCGGCGTGGGCCAGGGGGTGACCCCGGGACGGAAGGGGGCGTTGCTGGTCGTCGGGGATGTGGTCACGGACGTGGTCGCCCGGCACCGGGGACCGCTGGCGTCCGGCACCGACACCGCCGCGGTGATCCGGACGCTGCCCGGCGGCGCGGGCGCCAATGTGGCCTGCTGGGCTGCGCACACGGGCTGTGCGGACGTACGGCTCCTCGGGCGGGTGGGCGCGGACGCGGCGGCGTGGCACGAACGCGAGTTGCTCGCAGCCGGAGTGCGGCCCCGGCTGGTGGTCGACCCGGATGCGGCGACCGGGACGGTGGTCTGCCTCGTCGACACGGGTGCGGCGGCCGAGCGCACCTTCCTCACGGACAGCGGGGCGTCGCTGCGTCTGGAACCCGCCGACTGGTCGGACACCCTGCTCGACGGCGTCTCCTGGCTTCACCTCTCGGGCTACCTGCTGTTCTCCGAGCCGAGCCGGGCGCTCGCGCGGGCGGCGCTCACCGCGGCACGCGCGCGTGGCGTGCCCGTCAGCATGGATCCGGCCTCGGCGGGTTTCCTGGCGGCGTGGGGGGTGGACCGTTTCCTGGCGTTCGCGGAAGGGCTGGAGGTGCTGCTGCCCAGCCGGGACGAGGCGTGTCTGCTGACGGGCCTGCCCGATCCGGTGGACGCGGCGGCCAAGCTGAGCCGTCTCGTGCCGCTGGTGGTGGCCAAGGCGGGAGCCGACGGAGCGCTGGTGGCCCGGTCCGGCAGCCCCCCGACCCGGATCCCGGCCGCACCGGCCGTCCCTCGGGACACCACCGGCGCCGGCGACGCCTTCACCGGCGCTTTCCTCGCCGCCCACCTGGCGGGCGCGCCCCCGGAGGAGGCGGCAGCTCACGGCTGCCGGGCGGGCGCGGAGGCAGTGGGCCGCGTCGGCGGCCGACCACCGCACAGGGGGGAGGGCGCCTGAACGCGTGGGGGCGGCGCCTGAACACAGGGGACGGCGCCCTGAAGGAGTACGGCAGCGAGGCGTGGGCCGCGGTTGTCCGTCCCACGATGGGTGCGGAGGCCAAGGCCGGGAGCCGGCCAACGATGGCCAGGGCTGCATGCCGGGCGGCGGGGCCGGAGCTGTGTGCACGCCAACGAGGAGAGGCGCGGGAATCAGGGCTCCGAGCCGGGCGACGGGAGGCCGGGGCTGTATGCAGGGCCTCGTGGGGGCGGGAGTTGGGGCTGCGTGCCGGGTGCGGCGGCCCGCGTGCCGGGTGCGGCGGCCCGCGTGCCGGGTGCGGAGGCACTCCGCCACGGCCGAACGCCCGCCGCCGACGAGTACAGCACCGGGCCTGCACACCCAGTGACTGCGCTGCGGCTCTGCGGCCGCTCGCGTCGTCGGCGCGTGGACACGGCGCCCGGGTCGCCCGGCGGATGCGGACACCGGTGACTAGGCCTTGCGACCCCAGGCCGAGATCATCGGTGCCGTGGCCAGGTCCATGTCGCCTCGCTCGACATGGGCCAAGTGCTGGTCGATCTCCTCGTCGGTGGCCAGGGCCGCCGTGACGAGCCGGTCGCGGATCTGACGTACCGTCGCCGCTTCCAGAGCGGTGCAGGCCCGCGAGGTCATCGGGAAGTAGGCATCGGCCTCCACCTCCAGCAGCCCGGCCTGCCTGAGCAGACGGGGGAGCTTGCGGCCGTAGGCCAGGTCGGCCCCGCGGTCGGCGAGCAGCTTGCGGAAGCCCTGCCGGAGCCGGTTGGCGAGCCGTTGCTCGGGGCCGTACTCGTCGGGGCAGCTCAGGGGCTGGAGGGCGGGGTCCGCGTCCTCGATCAGCAGCCGCCCGCCGGGCCGTAGCGCCTGGATCATCGTTCTCAACGCCCGCTCCCGGTCCGGGACGTGGACGAGGACCAGCCGGGCGTGGACCAGGTCGAAGCCCTCCTCCGGCGGCTCCTGCGCACCCACGTCGTGGATGTGGACCTCCACCGGCGGGCGGGCCACGGAATCGAGCCGGGAGGTGTCGATGTCGGTGGCGACGACCTTGCCGGCGGGACCCACCTTCCCCGCGAGCCAGGACACCACGGAGGTACCACCGGCCCCGACCTCCCAGCAGCGCCAGCCCGGCGCGATGCCGAGCCCCTCGATGTGCCGGAAGGTCGTGGGATCGAAGAGGGTGGCGAAGGCGTCGAAGCGCTCTCCCGCTTCGTTCTGCCGGTTGTCCAGGAGGTATCCGTCGTCGGATGGCGTCATACCGCGATCATCCCAGCCGCCCCGCGCCTGCGGGCCGGTCGGCCCCTCGTCCGAACCCGGGAACCGGCCGGCACTCCATCCGAACGCGGGACCGGCCCACGCTCCACCCCAACGCAGGACCGGCCGGCGCTCCGCCCGAACCCGGAACCGGCCCACGCTCCACCCCAACGCAGGACCGGCCGACGCCCCACCCGAACCCGGAACCGGCCGGCGCTCCACCCCAACGCGGGACCGGCCGACGCTCCGTCCGAACCCGGGACTGGCCGGTGCTCCGTCCACAGGTGGGAACCAAGCGGAACCCGCCATTCCCACAGGCTTGCCCGCGCTTTGCTCCGGGCTGGCAGACTTGCCCGGCAAGGCGCGAAAGCGTTGCGCGAGCGGATCCACGCAAGGAGATCCAGATGTCCATGGCAGGGAATCTGCGGAAGGTCACGGGGCTGGGCAGGGTCGGCGGCCTGCGCAAGGTGGCGCGGCTCGCCCGGCGGCAGCCGCGCGTGGACCTGAGTCATCCCGCCAGGTCCCCGCTGGGCTCGTCGGTGGTCAACTGCGTGACGTATCAGGACGGCGTGCGGGTGCCGGGCTGCGCCGACCTGGTGGACGCCGTGAAGATGGTGCGCAAGAGCGGCGAGGGTTTCGTCTGGCTGGGGCTGCACGAGCCGACGGACCAGGAGTTCGCGGGCATCGCCGAGTTGTTCGACCTGCATCCGCTGGCCGTGGAGGACGCGGTCGAGGCCCACCAGCGCCCGAAATTGGAGCATTACGGCGACACGCTGTTCGCGGTGTTCAAGACGGTCTGCTACGTGGAGCACGAACAACTGACGGCGACCAGCGAGGTGGTGAACACCGGCGAGATCATGCTGTTCGTCGGCGAGGACTTCGTCATCACGGTCCGGCACGGCCGGCACGGTTCACTGGGCCCGCTGCGCGAGGAACTGGAGGCGCATCCGCAGCAGTTGGCGAAGGGACCGGCGGCGGTGCTCCACGCGATCGCCGACCACGTCGTCGACGACTACCTCAGCGTCACGGACGCGGTGCAGGCCGACATCGACCAGGTCGAGACGGAGGTGTTCTCCGAGGAGAGCACGCGGCTCGATCCGGGCCGCATCTACCAGATGAAGCGTGAACTGCTCGAGCTGAAGCGGGTGGTGGTGCCGCTGGGCCGCCCGGTGGAGGACCTGGCCACCCGCCCCATCCGGGTGGTCGCACCCGAGATACAGGCGTACTTCCGGGACGTGCTCGACCATCTGATACGTGCGAAGGAGCAGATCGCCGCGTTCGACGAACTGCTCAACTCCATCCTCCAGGCCCACCTCGCGCAGGTGACCGTCGCGCAGAACGAGGACATGCGGAAGATCACAGCCTGGGCGGCCGTGATCGCGGTGCCGACGATGGTGTGCGGGGTCTACGGCATGAACTTCGAACACATGCCGGAGCTGCACTGGCGGTTCGGCTATCCGCTGGTCATGGCGGTGATGGGGGCGGTCTGTCTGGCGCTGTACCGGGGATTCCGGCGCAACGGCTGGCTCTGACCGATCCGGCGTCGGGGAAGGCCTTGCCGGCTCAGCCGCTCCAGGCGGGGTGCCGCGGGTCGTCGGCACGCACCAGGACGTCCGCCGCGGTGGCCGGGTCGGTCTCCGCCGCGTAGCGCTCGAAGGCGGGGAGCATCCAGTGGTCGGCCTCAGGGGTCCGGCGGTGCAGGGCGGGCGGGGAGAGGAGGACGTGGACGGTCAGGTCGAACGGGAACCAGTGGCGCAGAAGGAGGGGTCCGTGCAGCAACAGAATTCCACCGGGCGGAAGTTGGACATACGGACTGCGGGTGGCCCGGTCGGTGGCCGGATCCCACAGGTCGGGCAGGACGCGCCCGCTGCCTCCGGGGTCGAGCGGGCCGAACACCTCGCGCCACAAAGCGCCGGTGTCGAACCATCCGCTGAAGTACGACTCCGCGTCGCGCCGCCCGTGCTCCAGGCGCAGTGACGCGGGGCGCAGAAAGCCTTCGGCACCGACCACGAGCGAGGGCCGGCCGCGCACCCGCAGCGCCTGCGCCACGCGCTCCGCGAGGTCTCCCGGGCGGGCGGCCGGAGCCCCGTCGAAACCGACCCGCGGCCAAGCGCCGCCGTCGGCCGCCTCCAGCCCGGTCAGCCGGTCGGCGAGCTGTTCGGCGAGCCGGTCCCAGGTGATCGCTTCGAGTCGCACAGGCCCATGATGCCGGGTGAACCGAACGGCCGGCGCGGGTGCCCTCCCGGGAGGGGTGCTGGCAGAGGGCGCTCACGACGCGCGACCGGAAGGCCCGCGAGGAGAGGTCAGTCACCACACCCGACCGCAGGACGCGCGAGGAAAGGACAGTCACCACACCCAGCCGCAAGACGCGCAAGGAGACGACAGTCACCGCGCCCGGCCGGGAGCGGCGGTCGGGTGAGGTGGGAGGCGCGGGCGGTGGCGGGGAAAGAAGCGCGTATGGCGCTTCCCGCAACTCCCCACTCGCCCGGTCGGCTTGTCGTCGTCCAGCCGCTGAAGCAGAAGCGGTGTGCGGCGTGCCGGCGCGGCCCGCTGTCGCTGCTGGTGCTGGAGGACGGAGCGCCGCGCTGCCTGCACTGCGCGGACCTCGGGCACCTGGTGTTCCTGCCGCGCGGGGACACGGCGCTGACCCGCAGGTCGCGTGAGGAGAGCACCTTGTCGGCGGTGGTGGTGCGGTTCAACCGGCGCATGGGCCGCTATGAACGGCAGGGCGTGCTCGTGGAGGAGGCGGCGCTGGCCCGCGCGGAGGCGCGCTGTCTGGCCGACGCGGAGGCGCGGCGTCGGCGGCGGGCGCGGGACGCGCGGCGCAGGGCGGTGGAGGACGAGCGGTTCGCGGCGGCGTTCGCGGCTGAGATCCGGCGGCTGTTCCCGGGCTGTCCCGCCGAGAGGGCGCGGGCGATCGCCGCGCACGCCTCCGCGCGGGGCAGCGGACGCGTGGGGCGCAGCGCGGCCGGGCGGGCGCTGTCCGAGGGCGCGGTGATCTCGGCGGTCGTGGCCGGCGTGCGGCACGTGGACACGCCGTACGACCAGCTGCTGATGAGGGGGGTGCCACGGCAGGAGGCGCGGCGCCGGATCGGCCCTGCCGTGGAGAGAGTGCTCCGGGCCTGGCAGGGCGCCGGGACGGACGTGGGCTGAGGGCGCGGGACCCTCAACCGTGCCGCCGCCCAGGCGCCCGGTTGGACCGCCGTCCTCACCGCGGCGACGCCGGGTCGTGTGCCGGCTCTCACCTGACCACGCCGGTCCCCCACCCCGTGGAAGAAAGCGCTGTCCACCACTCTGCACGGCCGTCGGCACGGACGTATCGTGGCCGGAAGAGTACCGATATGTGCCGCCGTCCGACGACAGCACGGCCCGTCGTACACCTGGCGCCTCCGGTGCCCGTACGCGAGGAAGACGACCATGGCCGATCCCAAGGGCTTCATGACCACGCCGCGCCAGGAGTGGCCGCGGCGGCCCGTCGAGGAGCGGGTGCGGGACTGGGACGAGGTGTACGTCCCGGGAGGGCTGCTGCCGATCATCAGCAAGCAGGCCGACCGCTGCATGGACTGCGGCGTCCCGTTCTGCCACCACGCCTGCCCGCTGGGCAATCTCATCCCGGAGTGGAACGACCTGGTCTCCCGCGAGGACTGGCGGGCCGCGAGCGACCGGCTGCACGCCACCAACAACTTTCCCGAGTTCACCGGGCGGTTGTGCCCGGCCCCGTGCGAGGCGGGGTGCGTGCTGGCCATCAACCAGCCGGCCGTCACCATCAAGAACGTCGAGTGCGCGATCGCCGACCGGGCCTGGGAGGAGGGTTTCATCCCGGCGCGGCCCCCCGATCGGTTGTCGGGGAAGACGGTCGCCGTGATCGGCTCCGGGCCCACCGGGCTCGCCGCCGCACAGCAGCTGACGCGGGCGGGGCACACGGTCGCGGTGTACGAGAAGGACGACCGGCTCGGCGGGCTGATGCGGTACGGCATCCCCGCGTTCAAGATGGAGAAGCGCCATCTGGAGCGGCGGCTGGAGCAGATGCGGTCCGAGGGCACGAGGTTCCGTACGTCCGTGGTGGTCGGCCGGGATGTCGGGGGGGCGGAGCTGCGAGGGCGGTACGACGCCGTCGTCATCGCCACGGGTGCGACGGCGTGGCGGGAACTGCCGGTACCGGGCCGGGAGTTGGACGGGATACACCAGGCGATGGAGTATCTGCCGCTGGCGAACCGCGTGTGCGAGGGGGATCTGCGGGTTTCACCGATGTCCGCGGCCGGCAAGCATGTCGTGATCGTCGGCGGCGGGGACACCGGCGCGGACTGCCTGGGGACCGCGGTGCGCGACAGGGCCGCGTCCGTGACCCAGCTGGACATCTACGCGCAGCCGGGTGCCGAGCGCGACGACGACACCGAGCCGTGGCCGACTTACCCGAAGATCTACCGCTTGTCGGCGGCGCACGAGGAGGCGCGGGACCTGGGTACGGCACCGGCGGCGGACGCGGACGCGCGGCTGTTCGCGGCGTCCACGCTCCGCTTCAGCGGCGACGGCGGGCACGTGCGGTCGCTGCACCTGGTGGAGGTCGACGAGCGGCGGCAGCCGGTGGCGGGCACCGAGCGGAGCCTGCCCGCCGACCTGGTGCTGCTCGCCCTCGGGTTCTCCGGGCCCGACCGGGGGGACGGGCTGATCGACCAGTTGGGGCTGGCGCTGGACGCACGCGGCACGATCGCCCGGGACGACGGCTTCGCGACCAACGTCCCCGGCGTGTTCGCCGCCGGGGACGCGGCACGCGGGCAGTCGCTCATCGTCTGGGCCATCGCGGAGGGGCGGGCGGTGGCAGCGGCCGTGGACCGGTATCTGACGGGAGCCTCCCATCTGCCGGCCCCGATCGCCCCGACGGATCGGCCGATGAGGGTGTGACAGCGGCGCCACGGCGGGGGGCCGGGTCTCGACACGGGGTTCGACGAGCACGGCCGGTGTGGTCACGTCACATTGACTGCGGGGAAATTGGGCTGGTGCAACGTGTAACCAGCGTCAAGAAAGCAGGAAATCGGCCTCCCCCGCCTTGGCTCCCTCTATGAACGCGGTCATCTCGTCCGTGGTGTAGATCAGCGCCGGGCCGTCGGGGTCGGTCGACTGGCGCACGGCGATCCGGCCGTCGGCCAGCTTCATCGCCTCCAGGCAGTTTCCGCCGTTGCCGCCACTCCAGGGCTTGTGCCATCCCTCGGTGCCCAACTCCCGTGCGGGCATGCCGTTGTAGACCCGTCCGCGCGGCTCGATGCGATCCATTCACAGCTCCTTGCGGAGATCCCGGAGGATCTCCTTCGTGCGTTGTGCCGTTGCGGCCTGTGCCGCCATGCGGTCCATGACCTCGAGGTGGGTCGCCACCTCGGATCGCGCGTCGAGATAGACCGCGCCGGTCAGGTACTCGCTGTAGACCATGTCCGGCAGTTCTGACATGGCAAATCGGAACAGCACGAACGGCCCGTAGGTCCCCGGGTGCGGCCCGTTGGCGAACGGGGCGACCTGAAGCGTCACATTGGGCAGCTTCGTGGCCTCGAGCAACTTGTCGATCTGCGCACGCATCACCTCCGGGCCACCGACCGTGCGGCGCAGCGCGGTCTCGTCCATCACCGCCCAGAAGCGCGGGGCGTCGGGGCGGGTGAGCAGTTCCTGGCGTTGCATGCGCAGCGCCACATGGCGCTCGATGTCCTCCGGGCTCGTCTGCCCGACGGCACCGGACTTGAGCACTCCGCGCGCGTAGTCCTCGGTCTGGAGCAGCCCCGGGACGAAGTGCGGTTCGTAGGAGCGGATGAGGGAGGCCGCGCCCTCCAGGCTGACGTACATGGAGAACCAGCCCGGCAGGATGTCGTGGAACCGCTGCCACCAGCCGGGCCGGTTGGCCTCCTCGGCCAGCTGGACGAAGACGTCCGCCTCGTCGGTGGGAACGCCGTAGGCCTTCAGCAGGAGTTGGAGATACGGGATCTTGAGGGAGACCTCGGCCATCTCCATGCGGCGGATGGTGGCGGGGGCGACACGGAGGACGCGGGCGGCGTCCTCGCGCTTCAGTCCGGCACGTTCCCGCAGGTCCAGCAGGCGCCGCCCGAGGACCACCTGGCCCACCGTCGGCGCGGACCGCGGTTCGCTCACGTTTCCACCTCCGTCCGAACCGGCAGCATCCTGACAGCCCTGCGGCGCCATTCGAAGACACAGTCGAAGACCGGGTTGGATCTTCGATGCCCCAATTGGCGCCGCTGGACGTGCTGTTGCGAGCAGTCTGCCACGGCCTCTGACCGAGTCACACAGCACTCTGCATTTTTCAGAGTGATACTTGCCAAGTGTCCACGGCAGGGCGATAGTGGCAGGCGTGATTCCGTCCGTGCCTTTAGGAACAGACGCCGCCGCAGACCGGTCCGGTCTCGGGGGAGCCGCGGCAGCCGCCCCTCAGGGGGGCGCTGCCGAGCGCCGGTTCCGCTTCGAGCTGGCCGCACAGCCGGGTTCCGTCGCCCAGGCGAGACGCCTGACGTACGCCCGGCTGACCGGCTGGTCGGTGTGCGCGGACACCTGCGACAGCGCGGCTCTGGTCATCTCCGAACTGGTCACGAACGCGATCGTGCACACCGCGAGCAGTCGCGTCGTGTGCGAGCTGCACGACCACGACGACATGGTGCGCATAGCCGTACGCGACGAAGGTTGTGCCCCCGGCGAACCCCGCCCGTCCCCGCAGCGACCCGACGAGGAGCACGGGAGGGGGTTGCTTCTCGTGGACGCGCTGTGCCGGGCCTGGGGGGCACAGGAACACGGCCTCGGCCTGCTGGTCTGGGCGGAGCTGGCTCGCCAGGCCGGCCCGGCCCGCGAGGGCGGCGAGCCGCGGGACGACCTCGGCTGGGGCGCGCCCTCCAAGCCGGGTCAGCCGGACGACTCCGGCGACGACGAGCCCGCCGAGGCCCACCAGGGCGCCCCTTGCCGGTACCGGCCCACACCTCCGGGCCGGTCCGGTCAGGGGGCGCCGCACGCTTCGAGTGAGCCCCCGCAACGGGTCCCCGACCAGCGCGTCCGAGAGGAACCGAGCGCCCCCGGGGCACCCGGACAGCGCCTGGACGAGGCACCGGGCGAGCCCCACCACCGGGTGTCCGAGCCGCACCCGCACGGGACGGTGGAGCACCGCGGGCTCGAACTGCCGGAACCCCGTCCGCACCCGGTGGATGAGCCGTATCGGCACCGGGCCGTGGACCGGCCGCCGCGCCGGGCCCAGGAACACGGCCGCGGCTGGGAGCGACCGTGAGCGGCGAGGCGGACTCCGGGCGACGCGGCACAAGCGGCTTCAGCGGCGACAACGACACGGGCGGGCGCGGTCCGCACCGTGCGGCCGGTACCGGTCACGTCGGCGGCCCCGAGCGACCCCTGGGACTGGACACCCTGGTGCAGCTGCAGCGCCGGCGACCGGCCGCGGACCCGCTGCACCGGCTGCAGCTGCCCGAGGGCATGACGGTTCCGCTCGGCTGCGACGCCGTGGCCGTACCCGACCGCCTCGGGCCGCTCGTCATTCCGCGGCTGCCGCGGCTGGGCTGTGTGTACGCCGACGGGGCGCACTGGTGGTGGATCGTCCCGTCCGACTCCGACTACGCGCTGCGCTGGCCGTCCCCGGCCCACTACGCGCCCGGCGCGCTGGTCACCGGCACGGCCCGCCTCATCCACCGCCCGCGGGGGACGGTCCCGTACACCCCGCCGATCCCCCTGTACCTGACCCTGTGCAGGGTGACAGGGACCAGCCCGGACTGGTCGAGGGCCGTTTCGGCGTAACCGCCGCGCACCACCCGACGGAGCCGCCCGGGCGGGCCGGCCGGCTCACTCGGCCGCTTCGCCCCCGCGCACGATCACCAGGAACATGTCCGTCGCGAGGTCCATCACGACCTCAGCGGGCAGGCCTTCCATGCGCCGCGCGTGCGCGAACTCCTCCGCGGGCCACGATCCCCGCGGACCACCGGCGGGAAAGCGTTCGAGCACCGTTCGCCCGTTCACCATCTCGCACCTCCAAGAGCGTCGTACTCGTAGGAGTTAAACGCTCAGGGGAGGGGAAACGCCTCGGTCAGTGACGCGACTGAGACATTGTCGACACCGCTCTGGCGCGGACCGTGAAGGCCCGTTCACGTTGTGACACGAACCGCACCCTCCGTGTCGGCCATGGCACTCGTCATGTCACGAGTCGTACTCGTCGTGTCGTGCGCGCTCGTCATGTCACGCGTCGTACTCGTCGTGGAGGCGGAGCGGTTCGCCGCCGGCGGGGCTGCGGCCGAGCACGGTCAGGTCCAGGAGACCGGCGGTGGTACCCAGTTCGTCCAGACGGCCGTCGTACACGGAGTAGGTGTGGAAGACCCGGTCGTGGTCGCGCAGGAAGCAGCTCACGCCCGGCCGCTCGACCAGCCGGCCGCCCGGCTCGCCGAGCGGCGCCACCGTCGCCTCGAAGTCGAGGTTGAAGTCGCTGTTCCAGGAGGAGTACCAGGGCACCGCCCAGCCCATCCGGGCCTTGAACGGCAGGATCCGGGTGAACGGCGCCCGGGAGACGGCGGCGAACGAGGTGTTCCGGGCGCGCAGATGGGCGAGGTGGCCCACCTGGTCGAGGAAGGCGGAGCAGCAGGGGCAGCCGGACTCCCACTCCGGGGCGAACATGAAGTGGTGGATCACCAGCTGGGTCCGTCCCTCGAAGAGGTCGAGGAGGGTGGCCTTGCCGTCACCGCCCTCGAAGACGTACTCCGGGTCGACCTCCACCATGGGCATGCGCCGCCGCTCGGCGCCCAGCGCCTCGCGCGCCCGGCTGACCACCTCCTCCTTGCGCAGCAACTCCTCGCGCGCCGCGCGCCACCGCTCGCGCGAGACGATCTCCGGAAACGACATGTGCCCTCCTGTCCGACGCTCGGTTCGGAGTGCTGACCGACATCGGATACGGAACTCATCGCTGCGCCCGCAGTTTTCTTTCGGCCGACCTTCTGTGCGGGGCAGGCGGTAGCGCGCGAGTTCCAGGAATCCGGGCGGCCCTTGGCCGCGCACCTACGTGCAGGTCGTGATGTCGCTGTCCGGTCGGAGCGGCTTCCGGATCCTACGGCTGTTCTTCGCGGCAGGCCCGGGCGCGACTCGGCTGTCGGTTCCCCCGGCCGGCGGCTGGAGAGGTGCGCGGCCGCAGGCGCTCGCCCTGGGGTCCGAACATGATCAAATACTCGACCGGTCCGCCGGAGCCGGCGTTCGCCACCCCGTGCGGGGTGCGGGTGTCGAACTCGGCGACATCCCCGGGGGTCAGGATGAGGTCCTGGTCGCCGAGGGCGAGCCAAAGCCGCCCGTACAGGACGCACAGCCACTCGTGGCCGTCGTGGGAGACCTGACGGGGCCGCGCGGGCGGGTCCTCGAGGGCGGGCAGGACGTGCTTGTGGGCGTGCAGGCCGCCGACGTACCGGGTCAACGGCAGCACCGCCTTGTCGTCGCCGAAGCTCAGCGGCGCCGTGGTACGCGGCTCGGCCGCGGGGGCGCGTGCGGTGCCGGCCAGCTCGTCCAGGGAGACGCCGTACTCCTTCGACAGGTGCAGCAGCACCTCCAGGGTGGGCTTGCGCCGGCCGGTCTCGATCCGGGACAGCGTGCTGGTCGGGATGCCGGTCGCGCGGCTGACACCGGCGAGCGTCGCGCCGTGGTGCTCGCGCGCGGCCCGCAACCGGGGCCCCATCGCGGCCAGCGTGCCGTCCACGTCGTCGACTGCCACCTTGCCCGCTCCTTCCCACCGTGCCGCTCCGCCGCTCTGTCCTGCGAGTTTGCCAGATCGGCAAGGCCGATCGCGTCGGGCGGGCGCCGCGCCGCATGATCGATGGGTAGCCGCGTCCGCCCACGACCCGAGGAGAAGCCCATGCAGCCCGAGCCGACCGCCGAGCTCCGCCACCGCACCGTCGAGGCCCCGGCCGGGCGCCTGCACCTGGTCGAGCAGGGCACCGGCCCGCTGGTCCTGCTCGTCCACGGCTTCCCGGAGTCCTGGTACTCCTGGCGCCGCCAGCTCCCGGCCCTCGCCGCGGCCGGCCACCGGGCGGTGGCGCTCGACGTGCGCGGCTACGGCCGCTCCTCCAAGCCGGAGGCGACCGACGCCTACCGGATGCTCGACCTGGTGGCGGACAACATCGCCGTCGTGCGCGCCCTCGGCGAGGAGAACGCGGTGGTCGTCGGCCACGACTGGGGCTCCAACATCGCCGCCGCCTCGGCCCTGCTCCACCCCGAGGTCTTCCGCGCCGTCGGCCTGCTGAGCGTCCCCTACGCGCCGCCCGGCGGCCCCCGCCCCACCGATATCTTCGGCCGGATCGGCGGGCCCGAGCAGGAGTTCTACGTCTCCTACTTCCAGAAGCCCGGCCGCGCCGAGGCGGAGATCGAGCCCGACGTCCGGGGCTGGCTCGCGGGCCTCTACGCGGCCCTGTCCGCCGACACCATGCCCGCCCAGGGCGAGCCCGACCCGCACTTCGTCGCCCGCGGCGGCGGCCGGCTGCGCGACCGCTTCCCCGCGGGGGTCCTCCCGGCCTGGCTGAGCGAGGACGACCTCGACGTCTACGCCGGGGAGTTCGAGCGCACCGGCCTGACCGGCGCACTCAACCGCTACCGCAACATGGACCGGGACTGGGAGGACCTCGCCCCGCACCGCGGAGCCCCGATCGAGCAGCCGTCCCTGTTCATCGGCGGCGCCCTGGACGCCTCCACCACCTGGATGTCCGACGCCATCGACGCCTACCCCACCACCCTCCCCGGCCTGTCGGCCTCCCACCTCTTGGACGGCTGCGGTCACTGGATCCAGCAGGAGCGCCCCGACGAGGTCAACCGCCTGCTGACCGACTGGCTCGCCACCCTCCAGGGCTGAATATGGCGGGCTACCTGGGCAGCTTGGCGGTTCGTCCGGGGTGGGCGGCGGTGACGTAGCGCAGGGCGGTCTGTTCGGTGATGCCGAACAGCCGCATCAGCCTGAGCCGGTCGGCGCCCTCGGCCGCTTCATCGAGGACGCGGTCCTGTCTCAGGCCGCTCAGCGTCAGCCCGGGGGACGCGGTCCTGTCTCAGGCCGCTCAGCGTCAGCCCGGGGGACGCGGTCCTGTCTCAGGCCGCTCAGCGTCAGCCCGGGGGAAGGGCTCCGCTCAGGGTTGCCGACGGCCGGGTGGTCGGGGTCGACCGTGCTCTTCTGGCTGCTGTCGACACTCCTCCGGAACCCGCGCGTACTCCCACTCGTCCCCTACGGGTCCAGCGCCCCCACGATGATCTCCTCGGCTCGGGCCACAGCGGGAACCAGGGTCTCGGGGCCGGCTCGCAGCGCGGCCACGACCGCGTCGATCCGCCGCAGTCCGGCCCGCTCCAGCAGCCGCTTCTCGTTCGTCACCCACTCTCCGCGTGCCGCCAGCACCGCGTGCGCCGCCTGTGCTGCGGCCGTGGCGATGGCTCCGGCGGTCTCCGTGAGGCGCCCTCGGGGTGCGTGGCAGGCCTTGGCGTAGCCGAGGGTGGCGCGCGCGGTGCCGTGCCAGCGCTCGGCGGCCGTGACCCGCAGCTCGTCCGGGTAGCCCGCGGGGCGGGGCAGGGTGCCCCGGAGCACCTGGTTCACGGCGAGTTCGGCCACGATCAGATAGGTGGGGATGCCAGCGAGGTGGAAGAGCAGCGGCTCCACCCGGAACCGTCCCTGCTCCGTCTCCGCCAGTTCGTGCTCGACCACGTCCAGGTCCCGGTAGTGCACGTCCACCCGGCGCCCGTCGATGGTCAGCCAGGCCCCGCCGTTGAAGACGCCGCCGCCCCAGCCGCCGATGTCGGACACCTCCCCCTCCCAGCCGACGGCGCGCAGGTCGTCCGGGTCGAACGGGCCGCGGTAGTAGATGGCCAGGTCCCAGTCGCTGTCCGGGCGGTGGGTGCCCTGGGCGCGGGAACCGCCGAGGGCGACGGCCCGGACCGTGGGGAGCGACGCGAGGCGGTCGGCGGTGGCGTCCAGGAAGGCCTGATCGGTGTCGGGCGGCATGGGCGGCTCCGCGGGTCGACGGGGGCGTCGCCGGAGCGTACGCATGGCACGGTGGCCGCGTCAGGCGATTTTCCGCCCGGTACGCGGCCGCGTCGCCGCCCCCGGAAATTCGGATGCGGTCATGGGCGGGGAACGCCCATGATCGGGCAGTTGTCCCCTGAACGTCGTAGGAGCAGCTCTGTGATCCAGCGTGTCACCGTCCCGGATTTGTTCCCGCCGCCCACGTACGCACATGCCTCCGTCGTCGAGGCGGGCACGAAGCTGGCGTTCCTCGCCGGGGCCGTGCCGCTGGACGAGAAGGGGGAGATCGTCGGTCCGGGGGATCCCGTGCTGCAGGCCGAGCAGGTGATCGCGAATCTCCGCCGGCAACTGCGGGCCATCGGCAGCGACTTGGAGCATGTGGTGGCGACGGACGTGTACGTCGTGAGCAGCGAACCCTCGATGCTCTCGGCGGTGTGGGAGGTCGTGGAGGCGTCCGGGCTGAGCATGGGCCCCCACTCCTCCACGCTCCTCGGCGTGGCCTGCCTCGGATACACCGGGCAGCTGGTGGAGATCACGGCGACGGCCGTGGTGCCGGAAGCCGGGGCAGGGCGGTGACCGGGGTCGCCCTGCGGCGCGCGGGCGCGGCCGACGCCCGCGCCGCCGCCGACGTCTGGCTGCGGTCCTTCGACGCCGCGTTGCCCACGGTCAACCGGCCGCGCACCGACGACGACGTGCGGGGGTACTTCCGGGACGTCGTCGTGCCGCTGCGGGAGACCTGGGTGGCGGAGGCGGACGGGGAGCGGATCGTCGGTGTCATGGTGCTCGACGGGGAACTGCTGTCCCAGCTCTACCTGGCTCCGCAGTGGTGGGGGCGGGGCATCGGGGACCGGTTCGTCACTCTGGCCAAGGAGCGCAGCCCGGGCGGGCTGAGCCTGTGGACCTTCCAGGTCAACAAGCCCGCCCGCCGCTTCTACGAGCGGCACGGTTTCACGGCCGTGGAGTTCACCGACGGCAGCGGCAACGAGGAGCGGGAGCCGGACGTGCGCTATGTGTGGCGGCCCTGAGGCTCCGTGCCCGCAGCCGGCAGACCGGCCGCCCGCGCCGCCGTGCGCAGCACCTCGCGCAGCATCTCGGCGGTGAGCCGGCCGGTGAAGGTGTTGCGCTGGCTGACGTGGAAGCAGCCGAAGAGGTCCAGCTCCCCCAGCGCGACCCGGGTGCCGTGGGCGAAGGCCGGGCGGGGGCGGGGCACGCTCCAGCCCGCGTCGGCGAACGCGGGCAGCGCGGCCTGCCAGCCGAAGGCGCCGAGAACGACCGCTGCCCTCAGCGTCGGGCGCAGCAGCTTCAGCTCCTGCACCAGCCAGGCGCGGCAGGTGTCGCGCTCCCCGGGCGTCGGCTTGTTCGCGGGCGGCGCACAGTGCACCGGCGCGGTGATCCGGACGCCGTAGAGCTCCAGGCCGTCGTCGGCGCTGACCGAGGTGGGCTGCGAAGCCAGGCCCACGTCGTAGAGCGCCTGGTAGAGCACGTCTCCGGAGCGGTCGCCGGTGAACATGCGTCCGGTGCGGTTGGCGCCGTGGGCGGCGGGGGCCAGCCCGACGATCAGGAGGCGGGCATCGGCGGGGCCGAAGCCGGGAACCGGCCGCCCCCAGTACGTCCAGTCCGCGAACGCGGCCCGCTTGGTACGGGCCACCTCCTCGCGCCACTCGACCAGCCGGGGACAGGCACGGCAGTCGGCGATGCGCAGGTCGAGCCGGGCGAGGGCGCTGCTGTCGTCCATACGGCCAACCGTATGCCGCGCGCTGGTGCGACGAGACCGGCCGGGGCGGGATCGGCGGCACGCGCGGCGCCGGGGCGGCCCGGGGGCCGGCCTGCCCGGGACATCAGGTCCGACCGACCCTCCCCGGGGAGTTAAGGTCGGGACATGCCTTCCGAGGATGCGGACGAGAGCGTGAGCCGTGGGACCGACGCGCCGGGCGCGACGAGTTCCTCGCCGGACGCCGAGGGCTCCGGCCCGTCTGCCGGGCAACCGCTCGATCCGAAGATCGCGGCCGCGGTGGCCGCGGCCGAGGCCGCAGGGCCCGCAGGCGGCGAGACGGTCCGGATCGACAGCTGGATCTGGGCCGTGCGGCTGATCAAGACGCGCTCCCTGGGCGCCGCCGCCTGCCGTGGCGGGCATGTGCACGTGAATGGTGAGCGGGTCAAGCCCGCCTACTCGGTACGCGTCGGCGACGAGGTGCGCCTGCGGCACGAGGGGCGGGAGCGGGTGGTGATCGTCAAGCGCCTCATCCGCAAGCGGGTCGGCGCGCCGGTGGCCGCTCAGTGCTACATCGACAACTCCCCTCCGCCCCCGCCCCGCGAGGCCGTCGCCCCCGCCGGCCTGCGCGACCGAGGCGCCGGCCGCCCCACCAAGCGGGACCGCCGCGAACTGGAGCGCCTGCGCGGCCTGGCCCAGGGCGCCCCCGGTGCCCTCGGCGACCCCGGCGGTCGCCCCCGGTCGCACTGACGGCCCCCTCGGCGACGTGCCGGACCTGCACCGGCTCCATCCCGGCCGCACGCCGCGTCACCTGCCGGGCCTTCCCTTCCCGCCCCGTCACCCCCGCCGCACCAGCCGCACCAGCCGCACCAGATCCGCGTTGTGGGCGCGGCGCGTCCACGCGATGAGGGTGAGGGGTGCGATCAGGATCAGCGGGGTCGCGGCGTTCTGGCCGTGGAAGGCGGTGAGCTGGACGATGAACGCTCCCACCATGAGCGCGCTGAGGGCGATCGCCGCCACGGACTGCAGGACCGGGATCAGCAGCGCGACCGCTCCGGCGAGTTCGAGGGCGCCGATGGTGTACATGGCGCCGTCGCCCCAGCCGATCCTGGCGAAGGACTCGGCCGCCGACGGGTGGGCGATGAGCTTCGGCAGGGCACTCGCGAGGCCGTAGAACAGGGCGAGCAGGATCTGCACGGAGCGCAGGGCGGCCCGGGCGAGGCGCGCCCGGTCGGTGCGGGCGGCGGCAGGGGCCGTGGACGTGGCGGTGCCGGCGGGAGCGATGCCGTCGGACGTGAGGTCGGACATGAAAGGTCTCCTGGTGAAGCGGTGCCGATTGCTTTCACCTGTAGACCGGGCGCCGCTGCAGAAGTCATCGCTTCGCGCCGGCCCGTCCGCGGCGGGCTACGCGTCTACGCCGTGGGCACGGCCCGCACCCATATCCGGTCGGGGGTCAGGTACGCGTCCACCTTCAGTCCCGCCTCCGCCAGGGCCGACTCGAACTGCTCCGTCGTCAGCGGGCGGGACAGGAACGTGTGCGTCCATCTCCCGTCCGGGAACTCGTACTCGACGTGGACCGAGTCCACCCCGTCGCCGGCGGGCTGCACCGAGGCGATCCGGACGGTGAAGCCGCTGGCGTCGACCCGCTCCCTGGGCACGTTGGTGTGGTAGTCCTCGCCCTCTCGCTGGATCAGCACACAACCGCCGTTCGCCACGTGCCGGGCGCAGGTGCGCAGCAGGCCCCGGCGCACCTCCTCGTCGCCGGCGTGCACGAGGAACGACGCGAGCAGCACCACGTCGAAGGTCTCGCCGGACATGTCCAGGTGCTCAATGGGGCTGCACACCGTGCGCGCCCCGCGGATCCGGGCCAGCATCTCGGCCGACTCGTCCACCGCCGTGACCGTGAAGCCGCGCTCCAGCAGGGGGCGGGTGATCCGGCCGGCCCCGCTGCCCAGCTCCAGGATGTGCGCCCCGGGCGGTATCGCCGCGGCGACGATGTCCGGCTCGTCGCCCGCCGGCAGCCGCTCGTACACCCCGACCGCGCAGCCGTCCGGGGTGATCGCACCGGGTCCCGTGCCCTCGTATCCCTCACGCATCTCGACCGTCATGCCCGGACAACGGACCGTCCCCGCGGACCCGTTCCCGTTCGACACGTGTTCACCCGTTCGAGTTATTCGGCCGGGAACGGGAACCATCCGTGTCCGATGTACCAGTGACCGCCCGCCCGCAGGTGGTCCCCGACCGCCCGCTCCACGGAGGTGCGGCGCGGCAGCTCGGCCACGGGCAGGTCCGGGTCCCCGAAGACGAACTGGACGGGCTCGGTGTCGGCCGGCTCGGTGTCCTCGCGGGCGACGCGGAAGCGGTCCTGGAAGCGCACGATGTTGGAGTGGGCGGGCAGGTACCGCCTCAGCTGCGGGTCGAGCAGCCAGGAGTGGCACAGCGCGGCCCGCGGGCGCTCCTCGGGGAAGTGCCGCGCGAAGAACTCCCGGGCCAGCGCCACGGAGCGGTCGCAGGCGGACGGGGTCAGCGGACCGTGGAAGTCGGGGATGTGCAGGTTCAGGCAGGGCGTGCCGGGCGCCACGTCGAGTCCGGCCGCCGCGATGACGGCCGACGTGCGCTGTCCGTGCCGCGCCCGCTCGAACTGGAGCCGCCCGAGCTGGTACAGCTCCCCGCGGAAGTGCCGGACGAGCCAGTTCCGCGCTTGCAGCCCGGCCGAGCCGTGCCGTCTGCGGTGGATGGCCATCTGCCGGCCCAGGTCGGCCAGGGTGCGGCGGGTGACCGCGGCCGGTATGCCCCGCTCGCGGTGTCGGGCGAGCGTGGTCGGCAGCGCGGCCAGGAAGACGTACACGGCGAACGTGCCGTCCAGCCCCGCGGGAGCCGAGGCGAACAGGTTGTCGAGGCCGGGAGGGTGGCCGGCGGCCTCGGGCCCCCGGAACAGCTCCTGCACGCATTCCCGGACGAGTCTCAGCGCCCCGGGGTCACCGGCCAGCCGGCGCCGGCCCGCGACCAGCTCGTTGATGTCCTCGTGCGGCACTGCCAGGTCGAGGAGGAGTTCGGGCAGGTCATCGGCGTCCGGCAGCAACGGTTGCCCCCTTGGGTCCAGGTCCGGCGCACATCGTTGATGTGCGCCGTCGTCGAAGAGTACGTTGCTGGAAGGAGTGGTGATCCGATGCGTACGGGCAATGAGCCGGTGACCGCGCGCAGTGCGCTGCGGACGCGGTTGTGGCTGAGCGTGTGGGGACTGGTCTGGGCGACCTTCGGCACGGCGGCGTTCTCGCTCGTCGGGCGCCCCGGCTGGGCGGCGGCCTGCGGGGCGCTGTGGCTGGTGGTCACCATCGACATGGCCATGATCATCCGGCACATCCGGCAGGGCCCGCACTACCAGCCGGGTCGCGACGTGCCGCCGTACCGGCCGCCCGACGGCGGGCCGCCGCACCCCGGGCCGCCCCGGCACCGGCATCCGTGACCGGCGACGCGCCGCTCGGTCCGGGCCGCTCAGTCGTCGAAGCGGGCCGCCTTGAGGTACTGCGGGTTGGGGTCGAGCGCGGCCGCCAGCCGAAAATGCCGTTTGGCCTGGTCGGGGCGGCCCTGACGTTCATAGGTGCGGGCGAGGGCGAAGTGCGCGAACGCGTTGTCCGGCTCCCGCTCCAGCACGATGGTGAACTCCAGCTCGGCGGGTCTCAGTTGCGCGGCGGCGAAGAAGGCACGCGCGCGCAGCAGCCGGGCCGCGGTGTTCTCGGGATGGGCGGCGATGACTCCGTCGAGCAGCTTCACCGCGCCCCGCGGGTCCCGCGCGTTGAGCAGATGCTCGGCGGCACGGAAATCGATGACGTCTGTCTCCGGAGTACGTCCGGGAGATCCGCTGTTCTCGGGCACGGCAGAGTCCTTCCCTCGCTCCCGCACTTCAACGCCCCCGTCGGGGGCCGCTATTCCGCGGCGGCCGTCGAGCGGGCCCGGCGCACGAGGTCGTCCCAGACCTCGTCGACGCGCTTTCTCAGCGCGTCCAGGGGCACGTCGTTGTCGATCACGATGTCCGCGATCGCGCGGCGCTGCTCGCGGGTGGCCTGCGCGGCCATCCGCGCGCGTGCGTCCTCCTCGGTCATGCCGCGCAGCCGCATCAGCCGGTCGAGCTGGGTCTCCGGCTTCGCGTCGACCACGATGACGACGTCGTAGAGCGGCGCCAGGCCGTTCTCGGTGAGCAGGGGCACGTCGTGGATCACCACGGCGTCGTCGCCCGCCGCGCTCTCCAGGTCGCGGGAGCGGGCGCCCACCAGCGGGTGCACGATCGAGTTGAGTACGGCGAGTTTCTCGGGGTCGGCGAAGACGATCGAGCCCAGGCGCGGCCGGTCCAGCCCGCCGTCGGCGGCGAGGACGTCCTCGCCGAAGGCCTCGACGACGGCCGAGAGGCCGGGTGTGCCGGGTGCCACGACCTCGCGCGCGATCCGGTCCGCGTCGATCAGTACGGCTCCGTGCTCCACGAGCAGCCGCGACACCTCGCTCTTGCCGGCGCCGATGCCACCGGTCAGGCCCACTTTCAGCATGAGCCGAAGCCTAGGCGCTGCCCCCGGCGGCGGGCGCGGCGGAGGTCAGTTGTCGCCTTCCCGCTCGGCCAGGAACCGTTCGAACTCGCGCCCGATCTCGTCGGCGGACGGGATCTCCACCGGATCGGCGAGCATGTTGCCCCGGGTCTCGGCGCCCGCCGCGGCGTCGTACTGGTGCTCCAGGCCCTGGACGAGCGAGGTCAGCTCCTCGTCGCCCTCCTGGATCTGCCGGTCGATCTCGGTCTGTGTGCGGTGCGCGTCGGTGCGCAGGGAGTGCGCGACGCCCGGCAGCACCAGGCCGGTGGCGGCCGTGACGGCCTCCAGGACGGTCAGCGCGGCGTCCGGGTACGGCGACCGGGCGATGTAGTGCGGCACGTGCGCCGCGATGCCCAGGACGTCGTGCCCCGCCTGCATGAGCCGGTACTCCAGCAGCGATGCGGCGCTGCCGGGCACCTGGGCCTCCTCGAAGGGGCTGCGATGTCCGGGGATGAGGTCGGTGCGGTTGCCGTGCGGGGTGAGCCCGACGGGGCGGGTGTGCGGAACGCCCATCGGGATGCCGTGGAAGTTCACGGACAGGCGGACCCCGAGCCGCTCCACGATCTGCCGCACCGCCGCCGCGAAGCGCTCCCACTCCACGTCCGGCTCGGGACCGGACAGCAGCAGGAAGGGGGCACCGGTGGTGTCCTGGACGAGGCGTACCTCGATGGCCGGGACCTCGTAGTCGGTCCAGCGGTCCCGCGTGAAGGTGAGCAGCGGCCGGCGAGCCCGGTAGTCCACGAGCCGGTCGTGGTCGAAGCGGGCGACGAGCTGGTGGGGCAGCGAGTCGAGCAGTCCGTCGACGATCAGGTCGCCGGTCTCGCCCGCGTCGATGTATCCGTCGAAGTGGTAGAGCATGACAAGGCCGGCCGACTCCTGGGCGAGCGCCATGTCCACCACGGCGAGGCCCTTCGGCTCCCAAGCGTACAAACCCTGCGGATCAAGCACAGTGACCGCTCCTCCTCGTGTTCACTCATCGACAACGCGTCGTGAAGCGGCGGCATTCCCCGGCGCGCCGTTGATCAGGGATCTCACGGAGCCGGTACGAATGCACTACGAAGCGGCCCTCGGACAACGCCCGAGGGGCCGCACCTCGAAAGGTGCGGCCCCTCGGGACCAGCTATCGGCCGAGCCTCAGCGGCAGCCGAGCGGTCAGCTCTGGCCGCCGGCCAGCTTCTCGCGCAGCGCGGCCAGCGCCTCGTCCGAGGCCAGCGCACCGGAGTTGTCGGCGCCCTCGGAGGAGTACGAGCCACCGGTCGCGGCCGGAGCGGCGGCCTCGCCACCGCCCTCGGCGGCAGCGGCGGCGTCGGCCTCGCGGCTCTTGATGACCTGCTGCTGGTGCTGCTCGAAGCGGGACTGCGCCTCGGCGTACTGGCGCTCCCACTCCTCGCGCTGCTTCTCGTAGCCCGGCAGCCAGTCGTTGGTCTCCGGGTCGAAGCCCTCGGGGTAGATGTAGTTGCCCTGGTCGTCGTAGGACGCGGCCATGCCGTAGAGGGTCGGGTCGAACTCGACCTCCTCCGGGTGGGCACCGAAGGACTCGTTGGCCTGCTTCAGCGAGAGGCTGATGCGACGGCGCTCGAGGTCGATGTCGATGACCTTGACGAAGATCTCGTCGTTGACCTGGACGACCTGCTCCGGGATCTCCACGTGGCGCTCGGCCAGCTCGGAGATGTGGACCAGGCCCTCGATGCCCTCGTCCACGCGGACGAACGCGCCGAACGGCACCAGCTTCGTGACCTTGCCGGGCACGACCTGGCCGATCTGGTGGGTGCGGGCGAACTGCTGCCACGGGTCTTCCTGGGTCGCCTTCAGCGACAGGGAGACGCGCTCGCGGTCCATGTCGACGTCGAGGACCTCGACGGTGACCTCCTGGCCGACCTCGACGACCTCGGAGGGGTGGTCGATGTGCTTCCAGGACAGCTCGGAGACGTGGACCAGACCGTCGACGCCACCCAGGTCCACGAAGGCACCGAAGTTGACGATCGAGGAGACCACACCGGAGCGGACCTGACCCTTCTGCAGGGTCGTGAGGAACGTCTGGCGGACCTCGGACTGGGTCTGCTCCAGCCAGGCACGGCGGGACAGGACCACGTTGTTGCGGTTCTTGTCCAGCTCGATGATCTTGGCCTCGAGCTCCTTGCCGACGTACGGCTGGAGGTCGCGGACACGGCGCATCTCGACCAGGGAGGCCGGGAGGAAGCCGCGGAGGCCGATGTCGAGGATGAGACCACCCTTGACGACCTCGATGACGGTACCGGTGACGATGCCGTCCTCTTCCTTGATCTTCTCGATGGTGCCCCAGGCACGCTCGTACTGGGCGCGCTTCTTCGAGAGGATCAGGCGGCCTTCCTTGTCCTCCTTCTGGAGGACCAGGGCCTCGATCTCGTCGCCGACGGCCACGACCTCGTTCGGGTCGACGTCGTGCTTGATCGAGAGCTCGCGGCTCGGGATGACACCTTCGGTCTTGTAACCGATGTCGAGCAGGACCTCGTCCCGGTCGACCTTCACGATGACGCCGTCGACGATGTCGCCGTCGTTGAAGTACTTGATCGTCTCGTCGATCGCTGCGAGGAAGGCTTCCTCGTTACCGATGTCGTTGACCGCTACCTGCGGGGTGGTGGCGGTGGTCTCGGTGCTGCTCGTCATGTGGGAAAGGGCTCCGGTACGGACATTGAAGTCGTAGGTACTGCTTACGCCGGGAGCCCGTTTCGCTCTGATGAAGCCGGACAGCCAAGGAAGCGCCACCTAAAAGGACACCGGGTGCCCGGTGGCGCCTCGAGAACCGAGGGGACATACAACAGATGCGAGCGCAGCCTGCTACGTCTGAGGTGCGCAGGCCCGCAGCGCAACTTGTAGCATACGGGGGCAGCCGGACATGGTCAATGCGCGAACGCGCACACCGGGGGCAGATCGCCGCATACCCGGCAGAAGAAGCGTCCTCCGAGGCCGCGCAGGCCTGGGGATCCCCTTCCGTGTCGCGCCATCGCCCGGCGGGTTGGACGGAAGAGTACGACGAGGGAGCCGATCATCCAAGAGCCGGAACAGTTCGACCCTTCGGGGGCCGAACCCGAAGCCACCCGGCGTGAGGCGGGGGTCGCGGAGAGCAGCCGGGCCAACCGGGGCTGGTGGGACCGCAACGCGGACGAGTACCAGGTCGAGCACGGCACGTTCCTCGGCGACGACCGCTTCGTGTGGGGCCCCGAGGGCCTGGACGAGGTGGAGGCCGAGCTGCTCGGTCCGCCGCAGGAGCTGAAGGGCAAGGACGTCCTGGAGATCGGCGCCGGTGCCGCGCAGTGCTCTCGCTGGCTCGCCGCCCAGGGCGCCCGCCCGGTGGCCCTGGACCTCTCGCACCGCCAGCTGCAGCACGCGCTGCGCATCGGCGGATCGTTTCCCCTGGTGTGCGCGGACGCCGGCGCGCTGCCCTTCGCGGACGGCGCGTTCGACCTGGCGTGCTCCGCGTACGGTGCGCTGCCGTTCGTGGCGGACCCGCGGCTGGTGCTGCGCGAGGTGTGCCGGGTGCTGCGGCCGGGCGGCCGGTTCGTGTTCTCGGTGACGCACCCGATCCGCTGGGCCTTCCCGGACGAGCCGGGTCCCGAGGGCCTGTCGGTGTCCGCCTCCTACTTCGACCGCACGCCCTACGTCGAGCAGGACGAGGAGGGCCGTGCGGTGTACGTGGAGCACCACCGGACGCTCGGCGACCGCGTCCGCGACATCGTGGCCTCGGGCTTCCGCCTGGTGGACCTGGTGGAGCCGGAGTGGCCGGCCTGGAACACCTCCGAGTGGGGCGGCTGGTCCCCGCTGCGCGGCCATCTCATCCCGGGGACGGCCGTCTTCGTGTGCGAGCGGGACTGAGCCCTCCCCCGCGGTTCTCTCCGCCCGCGCGCGGGCGCGGCCGCAGCCATGACGGAACGGCTTGCGTCCTCGTTCGCGCCCCGCGCGCGAGGCGGCACGCGCCCCGGCCCCGTGCCGCCGTGCCCGCCTGCTCGCCGCCCGCGCGCGTGGGCGGCGAGCGCTTTCGCCGGTGCGCGCGTGGAGGGCGTTCCCGCGGTCGTACGACACTGGGGGCGTGATCCGCTACGACGCCCTGGACGCGCTGCCCGTGCGCTCCGCCCTGCCCGCCCTGGCCGACGCCCTCGCGGCCGACGGCACCGCCGTGCTGGTCGCGCCGCCCG